>JBFYMH010000082.1:0-17166 GCA_041305005.1 Thermoplasmatales archaeon
GTTCAAATCCCTTCCCCTGCACTAACTTATAAAAAATAGGTATCGCAACTGCTTTATAGAAAGTTCTTATTAACAACATCTGAAGAAAATGCTCTATAACATACTTCTAATACTGGGCATAACAGCTGTTATCGGGGAAACAGTTCTGATTATCTTATGGTTTTATGCAAGATTCAGTTACAGGAAAGAAAAAACACTAGATTACACACCAAAAACATGTGTAATTGTTCCATGTAGAGGAAAAAACAAAGATCTAAGAGAAAACTTAGAAGCCATCTGCAATCAAGACTACCCTGATTTTAAGGTTATTTTCGTAATAGATTCTCAAAAAGATACAGCATACACAATATTAGAAAAAATAGTTAGAACCAGACCGAACACCAAGATCGAACTATCTGATATAATACAAAGTTGCAGCGGCAAAATATCTGCTCTAATAAAAGGGGTAGAGAAAGCAGGTGATGCAGAGGTTTATGTTTTTGCTGATTCAGATATTAAACCACACAAAGAATGGCTGAGATATCTAGTGGATAGATTAAAAGAAGATGGTGTAGGTGCTACTACAGGTTTCAGATGGTATTTCCCACATAACAAAACCTCTTCTTTGATATCAGCGTGGAATATGGTATCAATCGTTGGGTTGTTTTATTCTATATCTAACTACACTTGGGGAGGTTCAACGGCAATCAGAAAAAAAGCATTCGATGAGATAGATGTTAAAAGCAAATGGAAAAACGCTTTATCAGACGATCTTACTTTAACGGAGACGCTTAAAAACAAAAAATACAAAATAAAATTTGTTCCACAATGCATAATAGAAAGCCCTGCAGATGAAAACATAAAAAAATTTATTCGGTGGGGAAGCAGACAACTAACCTGGATGCGTTGGTACTACCCATCATTATGGATTCTTTCCATTATTGGATTCGTAGGCGCTAATGTACTAACATGCAGTGGCTTCATACTACCATTCATAGGCTTTACTTTACCGGGCTTACTATTTATTTCGATGATTTTTCTTGAGATGATTTTTGGCTATGTTGGATTTACTACAGTGAAAAAAATGATGGGTTACAAAAAGGATAGATTCGGTTCTGCTTTTTACTATGCATTGATGATGCCTGCTGTGTTTTTCCTCTTGGCATATAATATGTTTATGTCTACATTCACACACGAAATAGAGTGGTGCGGAAGAACCTACAAGAAATCCGATGTCATCAAGAAATGATATTCTATCTGTTTTTCTAGAACCTGTTAATATGCACAAGATCATCTAAACGTCTTTTAGGGACATGCAGAACACCCTTTACATCTCTCCAATATTTAACAGAATCCTTGAAATCCTCTAAAACAGGATACTCTGCTTTGTAGCCTAGCGCTATAATAGAATCCACTTGTAACTCTTCAGGTATTTCTAGTACATCCTGAACCTTTTTTTTATCTATATTACACAATATGCAGCTACCTATGCCTTCTCCCTCAGCTGTTAACACGATGTTCTCGGAGGCTAGACTAACATCCCTCTGATAATATTTGTTGTTTATATCCCTAACAAGAAGTACAATGTAAGCAACTGGTCTCTCCTCTGTGCTAGGCGTCCATTTGGGGGTTATATAACCAGCCCAACCAATTGTCTCAAATATCATAGAGCATAATTCTTTGTCTGTAACAATAAAATACTCCAAGGGTTGAAGATTTGCGGCAGATGGGGCTAGCCTAGCAGCATTAACAAATTTTTTAAGTAAAACAGGAGAAACCGGTTTTTGTTGAAAACGTCTAATTGATCTACGTGAAACTATAGAATCATACACATCCATGGTATTTACCTCAAAACCAATAACAAACATTAAGAATAAATAAATTTTCTGAAAAAACAAAATTAAAAAAAGCATTACGCTTTAACTTGTTATATAAAACGGGGTTTTTAAATGGCTAAAAGAATTAAGGCTTTTGTTAGAACAGCAACCAAATCAACAGAAAAAAGCCTTGTAGAAAACGCAAAAAAACTAAGAGAAAACCCCCATGTAATTCTACCGAAATGCACAGATAACTACTCAAAGAAATATTTTGGAAAAATAGAAAAAACCTTGAATAAAGTTCACAGGTTTGGAGATGACACAAAAAAACTCGAGAAACTATCAAAAAAAAGAGGTTTAGATGGAGCATTGGCTGGGACCCTGCTTATATCACATTCAGAAAAAGCACCATACCTGGCAGTTGCCCAGTTTCTCACCGGTGATGTAACATATGCGCAGAGAGGAAAAGCAGATAAAGAAAAACTTGTCGCAGTGCAACATTTTGATGACCCTATGTTGAGACTATTAGGGATTAAAGATATTGCAATGAAAAAAAGGCTTCATGTTTATTCATGGGAAAAAGGATTTGTTTCCACCGGTTTCAAACCAAACCCGCCAGAAGATTTCGTAAATTTTATAATAGATAAAATAGATTTATCTAAACAAAAAGGCGTTGTTATCTGCGAGCATATAAATCCTGAAAGTGCAAAAAGTAAAGAGGTCATCAGAAAAAATTATCTTAGACTACATTGGAAGTCCGCAGACACAGTGTTTGCTATATGTGAAGATTGCGCTAAATCAACAGATAACACAATTTTTAGGATAACAAAATATCTTTTAGAACCAAACATATCAGATGATTTTCAGATAGAAGTTATTGGTCAAATTGTAAAACAAAAAGATACGCAACAAAAAACACTTTACCTAGATGAATACCTATCAGGTAAAATAAATGATAGCGAGTTTATAAACAAGAATATAGAGCAGCGTGACAAAGTGATAAAAACATCCGGAGAAAAAATACTGGTTTTAGATGGAGTTTCATATGGCAGAGATGCAAAAGGTTTCATAGAGGCGTTGAAACCAAACAAGTTTGAAAAGATGGGTTTAGAATTCATACTGGAAAAAGTTGATGAACCTGTTGTACTAAACAATGCAACACCAAACAAAGTTTTGGAGTGTTTTTGGAAAAAATATGGTCTAGATGTTATTCTCACAATGATAAATGATGAAAATATAGCCAGAGACATTTTTTCGCTACATGATACGCCATCCAATACACTTGAGATGGCTTTCAACTACAAGGAACGGCAGGCTCTTTTATCTCGCCTTCCCAGATACAGTTTTTTGCCACCTCTGGCGAGATTTGCTGATCATATAGCGAGAACCTACAAGGCATTTGGTAAGGAAAAAGCCCTTAGTGAAATAAAGAAGAGACCTGATGACCCCAAGGGTAGGTCATTGTCATACGCTTTTTTGTTGGTTTTTGAGAAAGAAAAAGAAAAAAAATGGCAGTATTCGAATATGGAAATAGAATATGGTGAATTTCTAAAGGAGCATGTAAAAAAATTGCTTGACTCCAAACCAGAGGAATATAACAATATTTTAAGGGAGTTATTGGCCGCCAGTGGATCTACAGAGAATATAGAACCAGAGACTTAGATATATATTAGCTGCGGGCAAAAAATGTGTTAAAATTCACGATATGTGTGGATATTTCCCATATCTTAATTGAAAGTATGTTCCATGGGTTGTTGTCGACGAAACCTAAGACTTTGCCATATACCTGGGTTTCGTAAATAGGTGTTTCACTCGTGTTTTTGTGCATAACATCGTATTTTTTAATGGGTCCAACACAGTTTATTTGTTGGACTTTGTCGCAAGCTGTTTTTCCTTGGTTAGTACAATATAATATCGTGTCACCGTTTTCTATAGAGAAATTTGGATAAGACGCTTTCTGGAGCAATATATATTTTTCTCGTCCTGTGTCTGCGTATATGGAGTAAATATCCGTCGCGAGGAAGTCGTATACATCAGGGTTTTTGAAAGAGTCCAAGAATGAATCGATGCCAATTATTTGTATTATTGTTATGAATGGTAGGTTTACTATTAGGACAAAAATAGCGAGTTTTATTAGTCTTTTTTTTATCTTGTCCATAGTTTTCTACGAACCTCTTCAATGATATGATGTATCTTGTTAACTTTTGTCATGAATAGTATTTAAAGATTCTTAGATAAAATACCAAAATGGAAAAACGCCAATCCTCCTGTAATAATAATTATAAAAAACCAAAGCTTTATACATAAATAATATATTATAGAAATTAAAATTAGATATGAAATAGAGATGGGATGGAATCTCTACTACAACGTTTAGAGCTAAATATAATTAGAATAATATTACTAAAAAAGATGGGACATAATATTGTGGTGAGAAAAGATGAAAACAATATTAGTTGTTGATGATGAACCAGACGTTAGAGATAGTGTAAAAATCATACTAGAAAAAAAAGGCTACAGAGTAATCACAGCGATAGATGGAGAGGACTGCCTCAACATCCTCCGCGAGGAAAAACCAGATCTCATATTACTAGATATAATGATGCCGGGAATGCCTGTAAGAAATGTTATAAAAGAAATTAAAAACATAAAAATCGCTTTTCTCAGCGTCGTAAGGACCTCTGAAGCAGAAAAACAAAATTTATTCAATCAAAATAACATAGTAGATTTTATTCAAAAACCCTTCGATGTAGAAGACCTAATAAAAAGAGTGGAGGGGATTCTATATGAGCACTGATATAGATATTAAAAAAGAGGGAGAAAACAATCCAAACACATTACTACTAGTACCAGGTGTCAAGTACGATAACATGGTGATAAATGTTGTTAAACAACTTAACAATAAAAAAACATGTTACATCACTCTAAATAAGACTTACGATGCATTAACGGAACTTTTAAAAACAAAAAATATAGATACGGAAAAATTTGTTTTTATGGATGGGATAACAAAAAACGTTAGAAACATTTCAAACACAAATAACTGTTATTTTATAGACCCTCCAAGCAATTTATCAGATTTATCAAGAAACATATATGAATTACTTAAAAACAGATTTGATTACATAGTGTTTGATTCCTTGAGCAACCTATTCGCTTATCAAAAAGAGAATGCCATAGAATATTTTATTCAAAACCTCATCAACATACTTGAGGAGAGCAACTGCCGAGGAGTATTTTTTGCTTTGAAAGACTTTAAACCGTATCTACCAAGCCCTTTAATAAAATTGGATAAATTAAGCTTGTCTCAGGATGAGAAAAGATCTCTACTAGAAGGTTCATATATGTTCACAAGCAGGATGACCGAAGGAATGACAATCTTTGATGTTGATGAAGAAGGAAACATAGAGGTATATGATGGGTATCGATGAGGAATCAAAGATTAAAAAAAAAATTTTCTTTAGTATAAATCAAAAACTTACGCTACTCTTTGTGATAGTAGCACTGATAGCACCAACCTTAGGAATTTATTTCTTCTACATAATCTCAACATCAGCCATACCAGAACTTCAACCGGAACAAATCAGCCTGATAACAATCACTGCGATTTTGATAATAACAATCATCGCTATCGACGCAGGAATAATAGGTTTTCTAGTATCGAGATCCATATCAAAACCGATTAAAGAATTATACAAGGCCACAAAAGAAGTAGAAAAAGGAAATTTCAATGTAAGAACAGACATAAAAACAAACGATGAGATACAGCAGCTTTGCTATGCTTTTAATAACACAACAGCAGCATTGGGAAAAATGGAGGAAGAACGAAGAGATATAGAAAGCACAAAAACAGAATTCCTGAGTATAACCTCCCATGAACTAAGAAGCCCGATGACACCAATGAAAGCGCAACTGCAGATGCTGTGGAACGAGTATTTTGGTAAACTAACACAGGAACAAAAAGAAAGTTTAGCAATAGTAATTAGAAACGCTGATAGACTTGACAAAATAATATCAGATTTCCTAGAGATATCGCGGATAGAAGCAGCTAGACTGAAATTTGTTTTCAGAGAAACAAATCTAAGAGAGACAGTTATGGAAACAGTGGAGTTAATGAAGGGATTCGCTAACGAAAAAAACGTAAAACTAATCACGAAAATTGAGCAGCTACCAACAATAGATGCTGATCCAGATAGAGTGAGTCAAGTCCTGAGAAACCTCATAAATAACGCTATAAAATTCTCAGAAGATAACAGCGAGGTAGAAATCGGCGCTGAAGCAAAAGATGACTTCATATTGTTTTATGTTAGAGATAATGGATGTGGCCTATCATCTGATAATCAGATAAAAGTTTTCGAACCGTTCTATCAAGTTGAAAAAACAGCATATAGGAAATATGGCGGAACGGGCTTAGGTCTAACCATATGCAGAGGGATCGTAGAATCACAAAAAGGAAAGATATGGGTTGAAAGCAAACCTGGTGAAGGATGCACTTTTTATTTCACCGTCCCACATGAACCAGTTAGAGAGACAAAACCAATAAAGGATTTATTCTCACCAAGAAATACTATAAAAAACAAAAAAGAAACAATAGAAATAATAGAAAATAAATGCACTGAGATCGAGTTTGACTCGATGTTTTTATCTGACGAAAACGCAAATATTTTGGATTGCAACGAAAAACTCCTTAAGCGACTTGGCTACACAAAAGATGAGATGCTTTCTTTGAACATGGCGGATTTTGATGCCCTGGAATCAAAAAATGATATTATTAACAGGATAAACGAAGCTAAAAGGATAGGTACTATCAATTTTAAAACCATACACAAAAAGAAGGACGGCTCCGCTATCCTCGTCCATGAGACAATGCAGTATCTCAAGGATAAAAACATCTTTAAATGCATAGTAAAAGAAGACTAGATAACAAACTTCTAGAAATCGTGTTTTCCAGATGTAAGTAACCGACTTTTTTTAATACCATCAAATATTTATTCTGATTACATATGACGGGGTAGGTGTGATAGCTTATGATAAAGGCATCTAAACGTTCGCACAGCGTATCCTACGCTATAAGAGATGTTCTATTACCAGCAAACGAGCTTGAAAAAAAAGGCATAGAGGTCTTGAAGCTTAACATTGGAGATCCTAATGCATATGACTTTGATACACCAAATCATATAAAAGATTCTCTGTACCAAGCAGCAAAAGATGGATTCAACGGCTACGCACCTTCAGAGGGATACAAAGAACTGCGTCAGGCTATAATTGATAGAGAAAAAAAACGTAACAATGCTGACTACCGCCTCGATGATGTATGCGTAACTACTGGCGTCACAGAGGCTCTGCAGATTCTTCTTAACGCATCTCTAGACCCAAATGATGAACTATTGATACCTGGCCCAACCTACCCGCAATATACACTTATCACACGTGTAAACGATGCTTTACCAATATCTTATCGTTGTATAGAGGAAGAAGGATGGCAGCCAGATGTAGACCAAATTAGAAAAAAGATCTCCAATCGTGCAAAAGGTATAGTAGTAATAAACCCAAACAACCCAACAGGTGCCCTATATTCAAGAAAAGTAATCAAAGAAATAATAGATATCGCAGGGGAATACCAAGTACCAATCATATCAGACGAAATATATGATGATTTAACATTCGATGGACAGCAATGCGCAACTGCGTCACTAGCAAAGGATGTACCAGTAATAACCTTCAACGGCTTTTCAAAAGTTTATCTAATGCCAGGTTGGCGTATAGGTTATGTACTATTCCATCACTCAGGTGAACTAAACGAAGTACAAGACGCTTTTATGCGTATAGCCCGCTCAAGACTTTGCGCAAGCTCCGTGTGCCAAAAGGCGTGCGTACAAGCACTAAAAGGGCCACAAGACCACATAAAAGAAACTAATAAAAAACTTAGAGAAAGACGTGATTTTTCATATAAGAGACTTAACGAAATCGAAGGAATATCAACAGCAAAACCAGATGGCGCTTTCTACATATTCCCAAAAATAGAGGCCATGGAAAAAGGACTCTGGAGAGATGACAAAGAATTCGTATTAGATCTATTACACGAGGCGCATGTTTTGGTTGTAAACGGATCAGGATTCTGTACTATATATGGAAAAGGACATTTTAGAGCGGTTATTCTACCGCCACTGGAAACGCTAGAAAAAGCTTTTGACAAACTAGAAGCTTTCATGAAAAAAAGACTAAAGTAAAAATCATATTTTCATGGCGAATACAATCTTTTCAATATTATGAGTGATACACAACACCCCATACCAAACACGTTAGCAACTATGATTGGTATGGCACTAGAAAGAATACCATAGCCAAACCAAAGTGACATACCAACAGCAAGTAATGTAGGCATATAATAAGAGACATCATCAAGCTTTTTTGTTCTATAACCCCTAATCAACTGTGGAATAAAACCAATTGAGGTTATGGCCCCTGCAATTAACCCAAGAATATTCAATGTAATGGAATCCATCTTGATGTTACCTCATATAAAAAACCATATTAAATTTTTCTAGAATAAGAGAATAAGTTTTTGTATAGAAAGCTTATGCATACCTGCTCCGGGGCCCGTGGGGTAGCTTGGTATCCTTCTAGCTTGGGGTGCTAGTGACTTGAGTTCAAATCTCAACGGGCCCACTCGTATGTAGGGATTTACTATCTCGTTAATGAAAAGTTTATGATGTTTTTTACTTTCGTGATCGTTCAATCATTCCCATGAGAAGTAACCCGCCAAGTAATACACGCCGATCAATATTTGCAGGTACATTGAGACAATTGAGCTCCCAGATGTCACCAATTATCTTGAATTGCTGATTGATCTCGGCGATAGGAATGTTATTTAATTTGAGTGTCATTTTCTCAGGCACCAATCCACCTAAAGGCACATATTTTCTTACGAGACCACGTCCTTCAGATTCATGTATGCCACCGATAAGCTGGTTATTGGCATCAAATACATCCCATTCATCCCATGCGAACGCAGACATCAACGCCTTTCTTTTTATAGAACCGAGTTCTGTGTTCGTTTGTGAATCTATAATCGCAAAAGTACCCCAAGCATCCATGATCTGCTTTTGTTGAATTTTAAACAGCTCTTTGTCCATGTTTTCATTGGAGAAAATTCGTATATCTTCTTTGAATTTGAAGAGTTTTTGTTTACTGAAACCAAGCATAGTTCCGTTTTTATCTTCAATCCAATACTTATTACCGACGGTTAATGATTTTTTCCGTATCCGATAAAAATTCTGGTTCCATATAGCTGGGCCAACATCTGTCATTTTTAAATCCACCTTACACTCATTCCTTAATTATCAATTTTAATATGTTAGATTGAATCCATTATCTGTATTTAACATTACGGTAAATGAGTTGTTTTATTTAACTCGAATCTCAACGGGCCCATTATTCAAAAAACAATATTTCAAAATAGAAAAGAATATAACCTCATTTTGTTATATGGAATTTTGGTGATGTGGATGCAGAAGACGCTCTTTGATTTTATCGAAAATGACGACTCTGACGAAATACAAAAAAGTTGGGGTTAAAAGAAGTAAATATTAATTTTCTATACGATTTTCCAATTTTAAAAAGCATTAGATTTTTTGAGTCTTGTTTTCCCAAAGTCTCCATAGTCCTATTGAAAGAAGAACCATAAACAATATTATGCAACCAATAGCAATATACAACAAAACCGGATCTTGAATAAAAGCTACCATGGACTGTGCATTTGATGAATCAACTAATGATTCTTCACCGCTTTTTAAAAGCGTATCTCCATCAAGAGCGAGTTGTTTTGCATTATCAATAGCATTCCATTTAATTTCCGAATCTGGAATAAGCTGACCGAAAATATTTTTTATTTGTGTGTTCTGGTTTAAAAACATAGACAGTTTCGACAGGGTATTATTATGAACAGATACATCTCCGATATACCTAAGACAATCAGGCATCGTCGCGTGTACGCTATTTCCTTCTGCAGCATACATCTGAATTGTACTAGAGCCGCCGAAGGTACTTGCAAGTCCTACGACCTTTCCTCTAGCAAAATTAATTAATTGTATGATACCAAAAAAAAGTGAAATAAATGTAATACTGAATAAAACGACTATCCTTGAGTTTTCAGGGTGAAGCAAGCCTTCGCCCTTCCACGTAAGTTTATAATAAACCCACTTATGGCCCTCGCGTTCATTTTTCTTTATCAAACCCACTTCATTCAACTTTGTCAGATGCTCATGAAGTGTTGCCTTGTTAAGATTCGTAGCCTTGCATATATCGTTTAAACTCATGTTTTTACCATCTAGGGCTCTAAGTATGTCTAGTCTAGTATCAGACGCAAGTGCCTTGAATGTCTCACGATCAAGTGTAACTTTTGGCATATCAATAATATATTTATCCTATAGTTATTTAAAAACTGTTTGTTTTTGTTCGGAAATTTCCGAACGTTATCTTTCTTTCCAAGATAAGTTTCTTATAAAAGGAAAATAAATCTACATCCTGTTTATCCCAGTTCATAGGTTGTCGCGCCTGTAGATCTCCGTGAGATTTAATATCCCATATTGATTTTTCTTGTACTATGCCTGTTTCTGTGCCATAATAAATGATAGGCGGCTGATCCACAGAAAACTGGATTTGTGCCGCTGCTTTTAGTTTATCTTTGTCATTCTTACATTGAAACAGAAAACGATTTGTATCATGATTATCTAGAAATGCTGGCAAAAAATAATTTTCAGGAAAATGTTTGTAATGTTTTTTGATATTTTTATCAAATTCATTTTTTGAAATCCGCGAATATGCTATGTAGTTTCTTATGATTTCTTGAAATTTGAAATCCAAAACACCATCTAATACGTCGATGTATTCTTTCAGTACTTTATCTGATGCTGCATCACAAAATAGCCATTTTAAAAATTTATTATTAATGTTTATCGTGTTTAATTCATGTTTTTTTATTCCCATCATCCAAGCTTCGCCGATAAGAATAGAATTTGGATAATTTGTTTTTATTTCTTTTGTGAATTGCTTCCAGAATGAAAGTATTGGACCTATAACGTGATCAAGTCTGAAACCATCAAATCCCAAACCGAGCCAGTATTTAGCCGCGCCAATTATATGATCTTTTACTTGTAGGTTTTCAAGGTTTAGTTTAGGGATATCTTTGATGCTTAGAAAACACATGTATTCATTAGGCCAATTTGTAAAAAAGAACCAGTCACGATACTTGCTGTTTTTGTCCGATTGAGCATCCTTGAAATATGGGTGTTCTTTTGAACAATGATTTGGTACAAAATCTGCTATTATGTGCATATCATTTGTATGCGCTTTTTTGATAAGTTCTTTAATATCATCCAGTGTTCCAAAATGTGGATCTACCTGGAAAAAATCCGTTACATGATAACCATGATACGCGCTAGTCCGATAGAAAGGCGATATCCAAATAGTGTTAACGCCGAGATCTAGTAGATATGATATTTTTTCTGTTATTCCTTTTATGTTGCCACCCAAGAATATTGGTTTGTCACAGTTTTCTGTATTAGTAAAACCAGAGAACCTATCTATCAAGATGTGGTAGATTATTGCATTTTTGAACCAGTGATTACTACCCATGTTCATCATAATATTTCATCGTCTTTTTATACTATTCCTGATTATTTTACCTTGGTTTTTTATAATAGAAACTGTGTATATGTTTTGTAAATAATTTAGGAACAAAGTTTGTGGTTACTGAGGAGAGATAATGATAAATAACATAATTAACCCAACGCCAAAAATGGCGTTAGATTTCATTGAAACATATCATAAATCTAAACCAGATAAAACAATGCTTGTTCTAATAGGTGACTGCATGATTGATTACCAGGGTCGTGCACGTTCTTTACTTGACTGGGGAGAACGTGTCATAATGATAAAACAGGATGGAACCGTTTTGGTTCATCAGCCTGTTATGCGTGAGCCTGTGAACTGGCAGCCAGCTGGCACAAAAACAGAGTACAACATAGAAGATGATCATCTTTTACTAAGGTCTTATCACAAAAAACCTCCTGAAAAGATGAATATAAAATTCCGTGACATAAAACTTCTAATAGCAACATCATTGAGAGATAAAGCAAACCTAGTTATAGCTGGGATGGAAACAGATGTTGTAAACCAGATAATAAGCGACCCGGACATGATAGAAGAAGGACTACGTATATCAAAACGTGAAAAACACGTGAAATCAGGTATAATTGACCTATTCGGCTACGATAAAGAACACACACCTGTTGTTATAGAAGTGAAACGTAGCTTAGCGAACATAAGTGCCGCACAGCAACTAAGAATGTATGTGAGCGACATAAAAAAAGATGTAGATGAGGCTAACGTCAGAGGGATACTTTGTGCTCCACGTGTACCAGATATGGTCAAAAAACTTTTATCTGACTACGATTTAGAGTGGAGAGAAGTAGAAAGACAAATTATCTTACCTGACGATTTACAGAAAACACTAAAAGAATTCTAAAAATCTTATCCATATTGTTTAAATATAACCTCCTTATTCCCCTTTTCAATGGCACTGTGGCAAGGAAAAGCTAGAAGATGTAAAACAGGGCGAAGGATTCGATACGCCCGCAGCAAAAGAAGGTTTGAAGTAGGTGGAGAACAAACCCTAACAACAATAGGTGAAAACACAACAAAAATGGTTAGAACCAGGGGAAACCACTCAAAGACTAAAGTCAAAACCGCAAACACAGCGTATGTTTTAGATAAAAAAACAAATAAAACCACAAAAACAGAGATAATAACAGTATTAGATAACCCAGCAAACCCGCACTACATAAGAAGAAACATAATGAACAAAGGGGCTATAATAAACACAAAAATAGGCAAAGCAATGATAACATCACGTCCTGGACAAACCGGTGCTATAAACGCTGTATTAATAGAAAAATAATCACACTGTGATTTGTTTATGGTTTCTAAAGACGAAGGCAAATATGTTATTTGGCCTGTCTATTTTGACAAAACACTTACCAGATTGGAGGGTAGACGGGTTTCAAAAAAACACGCTGTTGAAAAACCTGATATAGAAAGCATAATCAAATCAGCAAAATCACTTGGACTTAATCCGGTTTTAGAAAAAGATTCAGCCCATCCCTCAAAACACTGGAAAACAGATGGTAGAATATTAGTTGACAAAAAAGGGCCAAAAAGCAAACTGCTAGTACAAATCTCTAACCGTCTTGGATAAATATATAACATTATCATTGCATTCTGGCAAAAAAAGGAAATTTAGAAATTTGGAGTTAATTTAATGGAATCAAATGACGCACTCTATGACCAAGCAAGCACGATATTCTCCCCAGATGGAAGATTATACCAGGTAGAGTATGCTCGTGAGGCGATAAACCAGGGGTCAACAACACTTGGTTTGAAATACAAAGACGGCGTGGTGTTAATTGCTTATAAAAATTATCCATCACACCTGATTGAAATACAAAGAATGGAGAAAATATTCCAAATCGATGACTATATTGGATGTGCATTCGCAGGACTATCCGCTGATGCACAACGTCTAGTAGAATTAGCACAAGAAGAAGCCCAGGCAAACAAAATAACATACGACGAAAACATAACCATAAAAATACTAACCGATATAATATGCGAATACAAGCATGCATTCACACAGTACGATGGGATTAGACCTTTTGGTGTAGCACTTATCATAGCTGGGATTGACCAAACCGGTAAAAGACTATATTCAACAGATCCATCTGGAGCATTTCTTGAATATAAAGCCATATGTGAGGGAGCAGGCAGCGCCGATGTGATGACTCACCTAAAAAACGTATACGAACACGACCTAAGCCTTGAAAATGCAATTGATACAGGTCTTAAAGCCCTCCAGAAAGTAAACAAAAAAAAGTTGAATGCGGAATCCCTAGAGATAGCGATAATTGACAAAAAGAAAAAATTCTACAAACTAACAAACAAAGAAATAAAAAATATAATGAAAAAAAACTAGCAACACTTTTTATTTTCCTTTTCTAATCGTTCTAAAAAAGTGATGACCTCTAGATTTTGGAAACATAGCTTCTCCAACAGAACGAACATCCTCAACCGAATAAAACGCATGCGGATGAATCTTATTTATATGAGCCAAAACCTTGTGAAGATCACCTCGTTTTATAACAGCAAAAACAATTTTCACCGGACCCTTAACACCTTCTGCATCATGTGTAGTAACACCATAATTCTCAGATTTTAGATATTCAATCAATTCGTTATGATCATGCCTTGCGATAATGCGAACAAGTACTAAACCTATAGACAGTTTTTCCTCAATTAAAATACCAAGAAGATTACCCATCGCAAAACCACCAGCGTACGCAAAATAGCAGGCGATATTACCTAGGTTCTGAATAATCTGCCCAATAGCAAGCAACCATATATTAATTTCAATAAAACCAATGAGCGGAGCAAGATACTTGACTCCTCGGGAAATAAATATAATCCTGATGGTACCAAGAGAAACATCAATCAAACGTGCAAAAAAAATGAGACTAGGTAGAATTACCCATTTGAAAACATCTGAGTTATAGAACGTCAACAAGTCCATGAGCGATCCCATCTAAGTAATTATTAAACTTTGAAATTAAAAACATTAATTTAAACTTAACGTAACTAACGCATATCAGGTTCTACATCCTCGATGTCATCTACGTGACTGTTTTTTTCGGAGAGCCTGCAGCTTTCGCATTTTCCAAAAGCTTCTTCTTCAGGTGCTAGTTCTTCACCGCAGATACTGCAATATTCAGTCATAGATTTTTAAATCCTCCAAACATTTTTATTTTATGGATACTATTTTTATATTAATTTCAGGCTCAGATAGGGTATGATAGTAATATTTAAAAAACTTCTTATCCATGAAAAGTATTCAGGGGCGCTACAAAAATGAAAATGCTAATTAACGTCCAATAATATTAATTATGTAATATAGGGTGGTTTATGAAAAAGAAGAAAAAAGAAGAAAAGCAGAGGAAAAAAAAGAGAATCACTGTCGGTAATGATGAGTTTTGTTCTAAATGTATGGACTGGCGGGAGTACGATGATGATGGTAGATGCAAAGTTTGTGGTAAACATATAAAAAAGATACAAGGCCACAAGTCTACTTATGATGAGTACAGGATAGAGGGTGTCGCTGACGAAATCGATGAAGAAATGACTGAGAATGAATTTGAATAAAAAATTGTTTTTTGTGTATATTTTTTGAAAATAATAACAATATTAGTATTAACATTTACTAAGTAAATTTTGTTAATTTATAAAATTAATTAGTTAAGTTTTAAACTTAAATTTAAATATTTTTGTTAACATGGCACATACTTTCAATATGATTTCATTGACAGAATATATCTATCACGTTTAGTAGAGTTTACAATGATAGATAATATTTATCATACATTATACCTATTTATCTCGTACCAAAATTACTTGAATACTAGGATATAACAGAGGAGAATATCAAAAAGTATTACAATCAACTTACTATTTTTCTCCTGTAAAAATACAAAAAACACCGAGAATACATAAAAATCGACAAAAAAGCCTGACTTTTAATTAAAAAAAGTAATTTTCCACGATATAAAAAAAATTCGAATTATTGAGTTTGATTTAAAATTGAGGAAAATTTTACGATCTCGTGATTTTCTGAAAATAGTCAAAGTCGGCAAATATTACTTTGATAGATAATATATATCATGTTATTTATTATCACAAAAATTAAAATTTCAGCAAAAATTAAATAGTATTTTTGTATATGTGACATATGTCAAACAACTGACTAAAGTCTAATCTATGAGATGGTTCACATGTCAGATACCTATAAAGTGGCATATTATGTAAGAGTAAGCCGGGAGGAACAAGCTAAAGGCTACAGTCCTGATGGGCAAAAATCTACCTTAGATGTCTGGATAAAGGAAACTGGATGGAAGTGGATGAAAACCTATCAGGATGAGGTCAGTGGAAAAGACATACATAGAGTACGATTTCAAGAAATGCTCACAGATGCAAAGAACGGTTTGTTTAACGGAATTTGCATGCTTGACAACGACAGATTTTCAAGATCGACAAAGGATGTCTTGAATATCATGGATGATCTTCTTTCTTATGGAGTAAAATTACATATTTACAACCTGAGACACATTGATATATACAGCGATCAAGGGAGATTTATTCTTACAAATTTTGCTGCATTCAGCGAATTTTTCAGAGGGCAATTAGCGTCAAAAATCCGTGTTGGTGTAAAACAAAAAATGAAAAACGAATGGTTTGGACAAGCACCATATGGATATACAATTGTTTCTGATGTCGTTGGTAATAGAAAAAGAAACACAAGACTTGTAGAAAATCCTGAAGAACAAGCGATTCTAACAGAGATGCGCCAATTAAGAGAGGAAGGAAAAAGTTACACAGAAATTGCTAAATATCTAAATGAAAAAAGAGTGCCCACACGACTAAAAAGAAATGGGGATGAATGCAGTTGGTACCCAAGTACCGTAAGAAATATTCTTGTGAGACCTCAGGTAGATCTCAATGAAACGAAAGAACCTTGAATTCTCTGATAGTGTAAAGAAAAAAGTAATTGAACGTTCAGGCAATAGATGCGAAAGATGTGGTACAGATTTTGATGAGGATTTTCGGGGAGAATTTCATCATATACTTCCCATTGTTTACGGAGGCGATAATATTAGTGATAACTGCTCACTGTTGTGTCATAATTGCCATCTCGTTGCACCAAATGTAAAAGATAAGAGAGACTTATTGATTTACAAACATTTGTTCTTACGCTTTGCATCATTTAAAGAGGCGGCGCAATACTACGGAGTCACTACCCGATTTGATTTGTATACAAAAGTTGCGTTAGATATTACAAAAATATCAAAGAAAAAATCTTAACTATAATTTTTAAATTGAATTATGCTAGAGTGCTAAGCTATATCATTCAATATTATGAATGATAGACTTTATCTATCAATATATGTGCTTGCCGTGCTATTTATTAACATCATAAATTGTATGACAATATTTATCACAAAATATTGACAAAATATAGCATGTCACGCTAAGTTAAGTTTAAATATTAATTAATTAACCAATTAAGTAAATTTAGTTAATAAATTAAATATTTGATTTAAATTTATAAAATCAATTATTATGCACAATGAAAAATAAATTAGATGACACGAAATGAACAAAAATTCGGTGTTTGTCGAAAAAATATTACACAACTTTAATTAAACGTTCTATAATTATTAATATGAAATATTTGGGGAGGTAAAGAAGATGAGAAAATTGCTACCAT
>JBFYMH010000083.1:0-9247 GCA_041305005.1 Thermoplasmatales archaeon
TTTATACCAGATGAATTGTAATGATCTTTCCACCAGCCACCTGCTTTGTAAAGATCAACTATATCTTCTTCAGGCCACTGTTTTACAAATTTTATTTCTATCATTTTATTCATAGTATCAACCATCTATCATAATGTAAAAAACATGCTGAAAAATAAGAACATCACAGGTATTGTAAACAACGATGATATGAAACTCGCAAGCATAAACTGATTAGCAATAGCTCTATTTCCACCTGAGCGTTCAGCTAGAATTGGTATAGCTGTAACAGGCGGTACAACACTCTGGAGAAAAACTAGAAGAGCAACATAGTAAGACGGACGTACAAATAACAATATAGTAATGAAAACAACAGGGAATAAAATATTCTTGATTAAAACAAATTTTATCATCTCTTTTATTTGAAGTTGGTCTCTTTGTTTTATATCAATATATATAGTTCCACCAAGTATTATCATAATAAGTGGAACACTCATACCACCTAAAAGAGTGAAAATTGTGATAACAAAATCTGGTATATAAACATGAAAATTTAAAAGTTTTATAGCTATAGCTATAAGAGTTACAACCAGTATAGGATTAAATATCCTTTTCCAGTTCAACCATTTTTTATCTTTTTTCTCAAAGAAAATTGGGTACGTACTGAATAATAACGCAGCATAGAAAATTGTGAACAAAAATAGGTATACAATATATGTTGATTCACTGCCAAACATACTTGCTAATATTGCCAGAGGGAAAAATATGCCGTTTGGATAAAAAACACTAGCCGCAAACTCACGACGCATCTTCTTTTTTGATACGAACATGGTAAAAAATGTTAGAACAGCTGCGATTGCTGTGAAAAACAACCACCACAATGGCAATTGCCACCAATCAGGGTAATCCTTTGGTGAGAAATCATTGATTATATTAACAAAAATAAAACTTGGTAAAGCTATTTCTAGCGCCAGTGGCGACAATAAACCTATTAGGCTCGTCGGCAGTATCTTTTTTCTAGTTATCCAGAAGCCTATTACTGCTATTCCTAGTAAGACCGCAACTGAACCTAATGTGGTGATAAATATATCCATATATCGTCATCAACTTCTGATTTAATATCCCTTTTAATACAATGTAAAACGTATAAATCTTTTTGGAGAAGTTCAAAGAATGTCCTTCTATGTAATTAAAAAGTTTTCAAACTAGCTTTTCCACAAACCATGTATATTGCAGTACTCTCTCGCCTCGATTTTATCTGCCTTGATTTCAAACTTTGCTTGTGGTTTATCACCAGGTTTCAGAAACTTTCTATAAGATGCGTTATCGGCAATAACCTGAATCCATTCAATGTAATGTTTCTCTTCCATTGGATGATCCTGATTCTGCCCAACTTTCACAAGAACACCATCTTTTGTTTTCTCGATATATGGAACGTGTTTTTCAACAGATGAATCCTGGGTTTTCTCCTTCTGTAGTTCCATTGGTTGTCCACAACAAACCAGTTCTCCAACGCCTGCGTGTAAAACTTCTATGATATTCCCACAAATATTGCATTTGTATATTTCCCTAATTTTTGTCATAATTTTTTTACCTCCAAAAATTCATTTTTTCTTTTTGTTTTTATAATCTTTTATAGCCGCCTGCAAAGCATCAGCCGCCAAGTTTGAGCAATGCATCTTATGCGGTGGAAGACCATCAAGTTCGCTAGCAACATCGTTGCGCGTTATCTTCATCGCCTCATCAATGTTTTTTCCTTTTGCTAACTCAGTCACCATACTGCTTGTTGCAATAGCTGAACCGCAGCCAAATGTTTTGAATTTAATATCGGTAATAACATCGTTTTTCACTTTTATGAATATCTCCATCAAGTCTCCACAAACAGGGTTACCTATCTTACCATACCCATCGGGGTTTTCGATAACTCCTACGTTACGTGGATTCATGAAATGTTCCATTACCTTTTTACTATAACCAACTTGTGCGATTTCAACCACCTAACTAGTAGTTTTCAACCCAAACTTCGTAGTAAGATTGTGGATGTTTACAAGCAGGACAGCTCTTCGGTGCCTCTGTTCCCTCGTGTACGAAACCGCAGTTCGCACATTTCCATTTAACAACTTTATCTTTTTTGAATATCATTTTCTTTTTCATGTTCTCAAGGAGTTTTCTGTATCTTTTTTCGTGGTATGCTTCTACTTTTGCAATGTTTTTAAAACTAAGTGCAACCTCAGGGAAACCTTCTTTTTCAGCTATCCCTGCAAAATCAGGATAAAGTGTCCCCCACTCCATCTTTTCACCCTCAGCTGCAGCCAATAGATTTTCCTCGGTTGTCCCAATCATACCACCCGGGTAAGAAGCAATAATTTCCACTTCTCCACCCTGAAGATGTTTAAAGAAAACCTTGGCGTGTTCTTTTTCATTATCAGCAGTTTCTTGGAATAAATTAGCGATCTGTTCGTAACCTTCTTTTCTCGCCTGAGATACGAAAAACGTGTATCTGTTTCTAGCCTGTGACTCACCTGCGAAAGCAGCGAGTAGATTTTTTTCTGTTTGTGTTCCTTTTAAACTTTTCATATTTTTCCCTCCAAAAAATTTTTTATGGGCCTACATGAACCATGGGCCAATAAACATCAGCTTCCTCAAAACGTTCCATGCTCTCTTTTTCTGTTTCAAGTATCTTATAATGACCTATCTCCATGTCAGCAAAATAGATTAGTGTGTTGTTGATTTTACTACCGTTTTCGAATTCCTCAGCGAGTTTTTTGTAAAAATCACTAGCAAATTTTTCAGCTTCCATAGCGCAACCGAGTAGTTTACTCATCGTTGTTTCTTCTGTGATTTTTATCTCTGGGAAGGGCACTGGCGTTTCTCTTGGCAAAATAATTTTTTTATCTGTGAAATGATTTTTGTATACATCCTCTAGGAATAACTGGTGTTTCAACTCCTCGTTTGCCAAGAAGTTTAATCTATCTTTTAGTAAACCGTTTTTTGTTTTTTTAGCCATTTTATTATAGATTTTATTACTATCACTCTCACTTTTCATTGCGCTTAGCAACAGCTCTTCTAAATTGAACGTACTTAAATCCATTTTCTGTTCACTCTCTTTTTAATCCAGTAATCTTTTTTCTCCCTCAATTTTCTTTATATCCGTGATATCCTGAGATGCCTCTAGGCAGCCGAGATATTCACCGTTTTTGTTTCTAAGTGCAAGATATTGAATAAGAATCTTGCGTTTCTCGCCGCCTTCCCCAATCGGCAGATCAATCCAAAATGCTGCTTTGTCTCTTTTTCCTTTTTTCATTTCAGATAGTATCTGTTCAACCTTTGCTAGGCTCTTTGGCGGATGGCATTTGCGTACATCTCTTCCAACTGCACCGGCTGGTCTTTTGAAGATTCTTGTTTCGTGTTTGTTCCAAGCAATTACTTTGTCATCCTTATCGAGGACTGAGAACTCGATTGGTAATGTTTCAATAATAGCGTCAAGTACATTTTTTGATGGTTCTCCTATCATATATTTTTCCTCCGAATTTCACATTATTTTAATTTTTTTAGGTTTTCATTGTGTAAATCGAGGTGGTCTGTTTCGATTTCTACCAATACGCCAAAAAATTCTTTCATTCTAGGCTCAGTTGCCTCGTCTTTAAATTTTGAGTAGGATTTTATTGCACGGTCTTCTCTTGCAAAACCGTCTTTTGTATTTGTCTGCATATCTGTGCTACACGTAAGTTTATCTATGTCTGGTGCTGTTATTTTTAAGAATTTTGATATAGCTGAGGCGTGTTCGCGTTCGACTTTCATAAGAGCTTTGAATTTAGCAAAACCATAGTAGTCGTTTGCTTTATCAGCAGCGTTTTTTGCGCAATCATAAAAACCTGCATTGTTCAACTCGAGTTTTAATGCAGCTTCAAGGTTTTTACGTGAAACATCGCTGAGTTTAACGTTGAACTCGTTTGGATTCCATTTTTCTGCGTCTACAAAATATTTTGTTGGTGCACCACAAAATGGACATCGAGTTGGTGCCTCTGTTCCAATGTATGGGTCGCCGCATATTCTGCATCTAAACACTTTTACTTTTGCCATTTTTAATCATCTCCTTAATTAGAATAAATTACTCAGCATCGAACTGATCTTTACCAGCTCCGCATATTGGACATACCCAGTCGTCGGGTAGATCCTCAAATTTCGTTCCTGGCTCTATGCCGCTATCAGGGTCGCCTTTGCTTTGGTCATAAACATATCCACATACTCTACAAACATACTTAGTCATTTTTATTTCCTCCTTTTGTTTTTTAATTTGTTTATCAATCTCACCACTATATGTTGGTGCATTCTTTGGTGAGAAACCTCCCTTAACCTTGTGGTAATATTCATAGGTCATTGGTGTTTCATCTGTTAATATTTCACCGTCCTCAACTTGACCGATGAATATTGTGTGGGTACCAACATCGATTTTATCAATTAGTTTAGCCTCAACATAAGCAAGGGTGCTGTCTAGAACGATAGGCGTCTGTGTTTTGCCAAATTTGTATTTAACGTCTTTGAATTTGTCTATGTCTCTACCTGATTTGAAACCGAATGTTCCGATCAAAGTCATTGGAGTTTTTTCTGATAATACTGATATTGTGAATACTTTGCTATCTTCTATGAATTCGTGTGTAAGATTTTTTTTGTTTATGCTTACAGCAACTGTCTGTGGCTCGGCTGTAACTTGAAACAGCGCATTTGCTATCTGGCCGTTTATCTTTTTTCCTTTTTTTGAGCAAATTATGTATAGGCCATATGATATTTTGTGTAGCGTTTTTGGATTCATTTTTTTCCTCGTTTTAAACAATCCTTACAAATACCTTTTATGTAGCCATGAACTTCTTCAACCTTGTGACCATATTCTGACATCTTTCCGATATTTGGACAGGCCAGATCTATATCTATTATTTTACCACATTTTTTACATAAAAAATGATGGTGCATACCTAAAAATAAATCATATCTTAACTCAGAACCTGATATCGTTATTGATTGTATAATTCCGTGTTCATTGAGAGTTTCCAATGTGTTGTATATTGTTGTTTTGGAAAGAGATGGATTATTTGATTTTAGATCTGAAAAAATTTTTTCAGCGGTGGGATGGATGGGATGTTCTTCTAAATATTTTAGAACAATTAACCGCTGAGGTGTAATCTTTATGTTGTTTTCCTTCAGCAAATTCGCGTATTTGTTCAAATAACCCACCTTATTTTGTAATAATTACTAATTTGTAGTTATTACAATTTAACACGTAATACAAATTAGCTATTTAAGGTTTTCACTTACCTACAATAACCTGGACTAACAAGAACTGTGCTCAATAGCACCTTTTGGGCAAGCGTTAACACAAGCGCAACATTCTATGCACTCACTCAGATTCTTTGCAACTGCTTTACCGTTTTTAACCTCAAATATATTAACAGGGCAAGCAGTAACACACTCACCAGCACCTATACATTTATCATAATCAACAGTTATTTTTATGTTACCTTCCTCAAATACTTTCTTCATCGCCTTATAAAACCCCCATTAAAGTAGAATAGAGTAAAAACATAATACTATTTTAGAGTTTCCTTTAATGTAAAAAGGTTTTTTCGAAGCTTTTTTGAACAGCAAATTGTTTCATTAAAAACAGGGGGAGAAAAAACAAAATTTGTTTTCTCCAAAAACAGGTTGTGAAATAATCATGGATTTAAACGAAAAAGGAAACGGCGAGCTTATAGGATGGCATGATCCTGATGAAAACCGCCAATGGATTATAAACAACAAGACTAGAAGTCTAGATGACAAAACAATGACTGCAAAGAATGCTGTTTCTAAATTTATAGAAGATAAATCTTTCATTGCCATGGGCGGTTTTGGACATGTACGTGTTTCCATGCCAATTGTATATGAGATTATAAGACAGAAAAAACACAATCTTACAATGGCTGGTAAAACAGCTGTACATGATCTTGATTTACTGGTTGGATCAGGTTGTGTAAACAAGGTGGAGGTTGCCTATTCTTTTGGTCATGAGCTGCGTGGTTTATCGCCTGCATCTCGTAGAGCTGTTGAAACAGGGAAATGCAAAATTGCTGGGGAGATAAGCAACGCGGGTTATCAATGGCGTTTTCTTGCAGCTATGATGGGCATACCATTTATTCCAACGCGAGTTATGCTTGGTACAGACACATTTCGGCATAGCTCCGCTAGAAGTATGAAGGACCCTTTCAGTGGCAAAAACGTCTGTCTATTACCTGCTTGTTATCCTGATGTCGCAGTATTGCATGTTCCAAGATGCGATAAATATGGCAACGCACAAATCGATGGTATACTGGTTGAAGATTTCGAGTTGTCGCGTGCAGCAAGACGTGTTATCATAACAACTGAAAAAATAGTTGATAACAAAAAAATAAGAAGTGAGCCGCATAAAACAGTAATTCCTTTTTATCTTGTTGATGCTGTTGTAGAAGCACCTTTTGGTTCTCATCCTTGCCAGATGCCGTATGAGTATTTCTTTGATGAAGAACACATCGGTGAATGGCTTTCGCTGTCAAAAACAGATGACGGAGTTAAGGAATATCTGAAGAAATACGTGTTTAGTGTAAAAGATTTTAAGGAATATCTACAACTTGTTGGCGGGCAGAAAAAACTTGAGCTTCTAAAGAAAATAGAGAGATTTGAGGAGCCGATGAGTGCGCCTTGGATACAGAAAAAAAACGAGAAAACATCAGAGCCTTATTCATCGACGGAAATGCTCGCATGTGTAGCATCTCATATGCTTGAGGACAAAAAATCTGTTTTCGTTGGAACAGGTCTGCCGATGATTGCCGCTATGTTGGCGCAGCGTACACATGCCCCAAATCTATTGTTGTTCTTTGAAGCAGGTGGCATAGGGCCCGAGATGCCCGTGTTACCAATTTCTGTTGGTGATTCTCGTACATTTTACATGGCTGTAGCAGCATCTAGTATGCATGACTCAATGTCTATGGCTCAAGCAGGTTACATAGACTACGGTTTTTTAGGCGCTGCACAGATAGATAAACACGGGAACATAAACACAACTGTTATAGGCCCGTATGACCGACCAAAAGCGAGACTGCCTGGTAGTGGTGGTGCGAACGATGTCGGAACGCTCTGTAATAAAACTATTATTATAATGAGACAGGACAAATACCGTTTTGTTGAGAGAGTTGATTTTCTCACAACACCCGGTTATTTAGATGGCTTTGACTCCAGGGAAAAAACCGGTTTGCCAAAAGGTAGTGGACCTTATAGAATTATAACACAGCTTGGTGTCTATGGTTTTGATGATAAAACAAAAATGATGAAACTGTTGTCCATTCATCCTGGTGTTACAGTTGATCAAATCAGAGAAAACAGTGGTTTTGAGATTATTATACCAGAGAAGATTGGTATTACTAAACCGCCCGTAATCAGTGAGTTGAAGATACTTAAGCAGATAGATCCGGCGGGGATGGTAATCGGTAAATAATGGTTTAATACGGCAAAAAACGAAAACATTTTTCAACCGATTTTGTATTACTTATCTTAAGTGAGACGGGGATTAAAAAATATTTTTCGTCTCTTGACGAAGAGAGGTTAGACATGACGAGAAAAGTTTGTATTGTTGGTGGAGCAACAACTCCTTTCGACTACGGCTCTACGGGTTTTGAGACCATTGAGGGCGGAGCAGCTGAATGTGTTAAAGAAACCCAGAATGATATACCGGGTTTTTCTCTGCGTGATTTGGATCTTATGATTTATTCTCATTTCTCTGTACATTTTGGTCATCAGCTTGCACCTGAGTGGATAATTCATGATCATCTTGGTCTTGTTGGTCTGCCTCATTATCGTGTTGAAAACGGGGGAAACACTGGTGGTTCTGCTTTGTATGCTGCTGCGCTTGCTGTTATGTCAGGTCATCATGATGTTGTTGGTATTGTTGGTTGGGAGACAATGGACTCAGTTTCACAGTCGCAAGGCAGCGAGTTTATCGCCATGGCATCTGATACTCGCTATGAATTGATGGTTGGTGGCATCTACCCGATTTACTATGCCGCTATGGCTAACAAATGGATGAAGGACAACAAGGTTACTGAAGAAGATGTTGCAACAATAGCTGTTAAAAACAAGAATAATGCGATGGACAACCCAAAGGCTCAATGGTATAGAAACGAACACAGGTACATCACAGTTGATGATGTGATGAAATCTAAGTTGATTGCTTATCCGATTAAAAAATATGATTGCTGTATGATGACGCGTGGTGTTGCTTTCCTTTTAGTATGTTCCGAGGAGTATGCGAAGAAGATTAACCCTGATGGTTACGTAACTGTTGATGGTATGGGTCTTTCAAGTTGTACTATCCGGGCTGGTGATAGGTTGAATAATCCTACTTGGGCTGAGCATTATGGTCCTGGTTATCCTGGGATGACTGAGTTTGGTGCATGCAGAAACTCTGCAGATCAAGCATATAAAATGGCTGGTATAAAAGATCCCTTAAAAGAAATTGATTTCGGTGAGATACATGATGCATTTTCAACATCTGAAGCACAGATTTACAAGGCTTTGGGACTTGCTGATACTGACAATATTGCTCAGTTTATTCGTGATGAACAAACACATTTACATGGTGAGATACCTATGAATCCTGGTGGTGGATTGATTGGGTACGGCCATCCAGTTGGCGCAACAGGTATCATGAGCACAATAGAGTGTTTCTACCAGTTAGCCGGTTTGATACCAAAGAAACACCTAAGCAAAAAAACCGAGGTGCCTGATGCTCAGTGCGGTGTAGTAAACAGTCACGCTGGTACAGGGACTAGTATATCTAACTTTATTCTGAGGAGGCGCTAATAATGGGTCAGGCGGTTGTCATGAAAAATAATAAGAAAAAATTTGCTGATGAGCCGAAGTTCACAGAAAAAAAGGATTACAGACCAGAGGGCGTTAAAGAAACAGGGCTCGCCTTTGTTGGTCATGAGATATCAGAAGATAGAACTGTTATGAACCAGTTCCTTCACTACGACCAGTTGTATACAATTAGACATGGTCGGAACAGCAAATTCTTTATCGGATTGCTTGACGGCAAAATCATGGGAACTAAATGTCCAAAATGCGGTGACACTTGGGTTCCGGTAAGAACACATTGTTGGAATCTTAACTGTAATCTTCAGAAAACAGAATGGGTTGAGATGCCGCTTACTGCAAAGGTTCATACTTGGACTATAGCTGGTTGGAGTGGTAGATCTTCTCT
>JBFYMH010000084.1:0-2890 GCA_041305005.1 Thermoplasmatales archaeon
GAACCCCGAGTCTAAATTTTGAAAAATTAGAGGATGGTACTGATCTAAAAGCTTTGAGCGAAGGAAAAGTATCTCTGACACCGATAAATTTATCCTTATTCAAAGAGGGTTCTATCGAGAAAGTTGAAAAGCTTATAAAAAATCAATGGTAAAAATAGGCTTCACAACGTTTTTTAAGAAATGAAAAAGAAAGCTATAGCAACGATGGCGTATACACTGATTAGCTGTGCTCCCTCTAGCCAGTTGCATCTACCATCTGCTGAAAGATAATTAATTATCAACACTCCTAGAACCAATGCTACCAACTCAAACAGCGTAAACTGTAAAGTAAAACCGAAACCAAACAATTGGCTTACTAACATTAATATAGGTACCACGAACAACGCTATTTGAATAGCGCTGCTAAGTCCTATTTCTATGGAAACATCTAATTTGTTTCTAAGCGCAAAATGTACTGCTGTTGCGTTCTCCGCTATGTTAGTGATAATAGCAATTATTATTATTCCAATAAATGTTGTTGTAATACCAAGCGAGACAGCAGCTGCATTGATAGATTGTACAAGAAACTCAGATTGTATTGCTACAACTATGATTGTTATTAAAAGAATTAAAGCAGCTAGTTTTTTAGTCATCGTTGGTCTTTCTTGAGTATCTCTTATTTCATCGCTTGCATCAAACAAATCTTTATGTGTTTTTAGTGAAAAAACTAGTCCTGCGATGTATATCACAGCCATTACTATTGCAACAGCAATACTTATGGTGGAGATATCTGAGTCTACGCCAGGGTTAGCAAATGCGTATACACTTGGAATTGCTAAACCCGCGACAACAATAATCAGCATAGTGGATGAAACAGCTACTGTTTCGTTGTTGAAGGTTTGATGCTTATAGCGCAGTCCACCAAAAAATACACTCAAACCCACTAGCAACAAGATGTTTCCTATTATGCTACCTATCATAGATGCTTGTACAACCCGTATTAACCCATTTTGGAGTGCAATTATTGCGATAATCAATTCGATAGAGTTACCAAATGTAGCTGAAATAAGACCACTTACAGTAGGGTTGGCTTGAAGAGATATTTGTGTTGTAGAATAACCCATGATACGAGCCAGAGGGATGATGGCCAAAATTGATGTTATGAACGTTAAGGTTTTATCTGCGGTAAATAACGCAAAGTAAAAACTAATTGGTATGAATATGAGCAGCAGGTAGAATGTTTTACCGATTCTTAGTTTCTGAGCGATTGCGCGTAAAATAGGGGGTGCATAGATGTTTCTGTTGAGTGTCCCACGCTTAACAACCATATACTCTGAATTCAAATAATTGCTCTATAAATGTTTCGAAAGTAAAAAATGTGAACTATTTTTTAAGTTTCAGTATCGCCTCAGCTATATCGCCCTTGGTTTCTTCGAGAGCCTTTTTTGCTTCTTTCTCTGATTTACCTGTTTGCTCCATTACTAACTTAACGTCATCCTGTGGTATTTCGTCTTTTTTCTCAATTATTCTTGGTTTGCCTATGACCTGATAGGTTGTTTGTCCCTGTGCATCCATCATTGTAACATCAGGGTTTTCGAAAACATATTCTTTGGTGTCTGTCTGTATTGTCACTTTTTTTACGTTTTCTATTTCTTTTACGTTTATTCCAAATCTACGCATCATCTGGTTCAACTGTCTAGGGTTCATATTTCCAGGCATCATATTTTATCATTTCTCCAAACAGGTTTTTGTTATTTTTGCGAAGCATATATAGGGTGATTATTGTTTAACATTTTTGGTATGATTACCGGCAAAGAGGTTACGGTGTTGGATAGGAACTCCGAGTACCATGGAGTACCTACGTCGTCTTTAATGGAGAACGCTGGTAAATGTGTTGCGGATTTTATTTTTAAACAAATACGACCTAAAAACAAGGATATCCTAGTTTTTTGTGGGACTGGGAACAACGGCGGGGATGGTTTTGTTACAGCTAGATATCTGGTAAAGAATTACAATGTAACAGTTTTTTTAACAGGAAAAGAAGATGAGATTAGAACAGGCATATCAAAAGATAATTTCAAGAAGTTAAAAAAACTGAAGATAAAAATTTATGATATTGATTCACTGAAACTGGTTGAAAAACTTTTAATTAAAAACGAAGTTGTTGTTGACTCGATGCTTGGCGTGGGGTTATCAGGGGGTTTAAGAGAGCCGTATTTGTCTCTTGTTAAAAAAATCAACAACGCTAAAAAAACAGTTGTTTCTGTTGATGTTCCCACTGGTCTTGGTTGCGATGTCTCAATAAAACCTAGTTATACTGTTACTTTTCACGATGCGAAAAAAGGTATGAACGAGAAAAACAGTGGTAAAATCAAGGTTGTTGACATTGGTATCCCTAAGAAGGCTGTTGACTATGTTGGCCCAGGAGAACTAGCAGCTTATTATCCTATACCAAAAGATGATTCTCACAAGGGTGATAACGGCAGGGTTTTAGTTATTGGTGGCGGCCCGTATATAGGCGCTCCTGCGTTGTCTGGTCTTGCTGCGCTTCGCACCGGTTGCGATCTTGTTTTTATTCTCACACCAAAGCGGGCTGCTAGGGCAATTACATCATTTTCTCCTCTTTTAATTACACCTGATAGACTTGCAAAGGATATCGCTATGCTTTCCCCTAATTTGATTGTTAGAGAACTTAGCAGTGAAGATCATCTTGTTGCTGAGGATTTTGAGGTTATTGAAGAGTATATCCCAAAGATTGATGCTGTTGTTATAGGGCCTGGGCTTGGCTCCGATAAATCAACAAAGGAGGCTATTGAACGTATTATTCTACGTTGCGCTAAGATGAACAAGAAGATGGTTATCGATGCTGATGCCATACAGGTTGTTGGCAAAAAACCAGTGATTGTAAAAT
>JBFYMH010000085.1:0-12974 GCA_041305005.1 Thermoplasmatales archaeon
AGATACAATCTTTTAAAAAAGAAATAGCGACTCTTGAAAAAAATTGCGCATCCAATAAAAAAGAATACGAAAAAATAAATCTTCTAAAGGAAAGATTAACTGAGAAAAAAACTCTTTTTGAAAATAAAAAAAAGTTAGAGACAGAAATTATAAATTTACAGTCTAAAATAATTGAAAGACAAAAAACTATAGAACTGCAACGTAAAAAGACAAAGTGTTTTGAAAAACTTGATGTTGATGCAAAGGCAGTCGAAAAAAAACTTAGAGCAACAGATGAAGAAATAGAAAAAATCGTTAAAAAAATCGAGCAGGAAAAAACACTTTCTCAAAATATCAAAGAAACCATTTATGAAATAGAAAACAAGGAAAAAAGCATCTTGAAGTTAGGACCTAATGCAAAATGTCCGACTTGTGATAGAATTTTAGGCGATCAACACAATAAACTTTTAAAAAATTTTGATAAAGAGAAAAAAGAAAAAGATAGCAAGATGGAATCTCTTTTAAAAAATATTAAAACTGCTTTGGAAGAAAAAGATAAGTTTTCCCGCGAAAAACAGGCTCTAGAAAAGAAAAGAAATTATTTGCAGGTTCAATTAAGAGAAAAAGAAAGAATAGATGCTACAATTGACAACATTTTAGCAGAAGTAAAAATAGAAAAAATAGAGATGGAAAATAAGGAGAAGCAACTGAAGAATATTGGTAGAATTGATTTTGTTCCCGCGGAATACGAATCCGTTAAAAATCAGATCAATGAGTTTTACAAAAAATATCAATCCTCTTTGGATTTATTAACTAATAAGAAGGATATGTTCACAGATTCGAAACTTGATTTAGAAAGAAAAGATGGCGAAAAAAACCTGGTTATACAACGAATAAAGAATGCGCAGGGCAAAATATCTGAACTAGAAGAGTTCAAAAAAAGAATAAATGAAGAGAAAAAGAATGCACAGCAGCTTGGTATGCTTAGTGATGTTATGTCATCTTTTAGAACGCATTTGATATCTAGAATACGACCTACGTTGTCATCATATGCATCTGATTATTTTGAACGTCTAACAGATGGCAAATACCGCGAGATGGAGTTGGATGAGGATTACAATATAATGATTTATGATGACGGTAACTCATACGGCATACAGCGTTTCTCCGGCGGAGAAGAAGATTTAGCAAATTTATGTTTACGTTTAGCTATATCTGAGGTTATCACAGAACGTGCAGGCGGCGTATTCAACTTCATAATACTAGATGAAATATTTGGTTCGCAGGATATTATCAGGAGACAGAATATCATGAAAGCATTGAATGGCTTGTCATCAAAATTCAGGCAGATATTATTGATTACTCATATCGATGATGTGAAAAACTATGTTGAGAGCGTTATTTATGTTAATGAAAATGAAGATGGGACTAGTACTGTAAAAATAGAATAATACGGCTTTTTTTATTTACATCCATACATCAGCTAATGGGATGTGTTTTTATTCTGCGCATACACCAGATACACATCCCGTTATGTCTAGAATATTTTAGCTGATGTTTGATAGGGGTCTTTACTAGCAAATTAATGTTGGTGGAATCTGTTGTTTTTCCCCCAAAATAAATATGTTATGTCGATATATGAGTTTTATAGAACAAACTTCCTACGACGAAAAACACATATATAAACTTTATAGAACAAGCCTCCTTTAAGATTTTTTTAACTTAATTTGATGTAAAACTCAGGTGAATGATTTACGACATTTTCAATCATATTGTCAAAAAAGCATTCGCTGTATCTAAAAAACATCTCAGATACGTCCTCTTGATTCTTTAATTTGTACTTTATTTCATTTCCATTTGGAACGCCTTCGATAAGATCTGTGCAAAGCAGTTTCTTTAAATGAAAAGATATCGTGGTCGGATGCTTGTTCAAATTTTTACTAATTTTTATCTGAGAAGAATTGGGATGTAAAAACAAGAACACGAGAATCTTGTAGGGGACATCTTGTCTGAGAAAATGGAACATTTTTTTGTCTATTTCATTTAGATTATTTGCAGCATAATACCGGATATATCTTCCGTTGGGTGTTGTAACTAAAAAACCTTTTTTTATTAGATGGTTTAGATGGTAATTCAATGTGCTTTTAGGTATTTTCATTTTTCTGCATAGTTCATTCAGATGCAGACCGGGGTACTTAAGAATATAATTATAAATATCTCTTCTTTTTTCGAGTTCTAATTCTTTAAAACCTTCTGTTTTTTCCGTTATATTCACCCCTTCTTTTACAATAGTATTCTGTTGTTATAAGTATATAAAAAACGTGACATATTAAACCTAAAATTAAAAATTTTAGCATATTACTATAATTATTGACAAAATTTTTAAATATTTATGAAAAAAAGCAAAATTATAACATAAATGACAAATTTTAAATAATATAAAAAACAATATAGCAACCATGAAAAACACAGTGGGCGAAGTCTGGAAGATACTGGACAAAAATCCATCCATAAGACGAGACCTTTCCTTAGGCCTAATAAACACTAGGGCACTAGCCAAATACATACTAAAAGAACACAAAATGAAGGCGACAATAGATGCTGTAATAAGTTCAATACGCCGTTACGAATTGGGTAGACAAGATGATGTGTTCATAATTGCAAACAAACTACTATGTCAAACCGTCAATCTATCAACCAGAAACGGATTGGCAGAAGTCTCTCTGATCAAAGACAACGAGGTTCAACAACTATTGCCCGAAATCTTTGAAATCATACAGTTTGTTCGAGGAGAAACCCTGAGAATAATACAAGCAAATGAGTCGATAAGACTATTAATTGACGAAAAAAATCTAGATAAGATAAAAGAGCTATTCCCAAAAAGTAAAATAATTAAAATTGACAGAGAGATAGCTGAGATAAATATGCGCATGCATCCAGATATGAGAACAACTTACGGTATTCTGGCGGTGATATCAAATGAACTCGCGATAAATGGAATCAATATAATGGAAGTAATGAGTTGTTTCCCAGAAATGCTAATATTTGTTGAAGAAAAAAATATACTTAGGGCCTACCAGGTACTACATCAACTATGCTACCCTAAAATCTAATATTCGTCTAAAATAAAGAAGAAAATAAGATCTGTTTATTTTCTAAACAGTCTTCTTTTTGGTTTATCTTCTTCAGTAATGGGTGTGGTGGTAGTAGGATTCTCTGGTGTTTTTTTCTTCTCCTCATTTTTAGAAGGCGGAGATATGGAGAATAACCGGTCAAATATGTCTTTGTTGCAATTGTACCAATCCTGCCAGTTTTTAACTTCGCTTTTAAGGTTTTTGCACTCCTTCTCAGTTTCCTCGTAAAGATGGTATAGTTTTGTTAGCCGCTCTTTTTCTTTTTCGTATTGGTTTGATATGTCCTCAAATTTGTTCTTGTAGTCTGCGTAATCCTCGTATTCTTTTAGCTTTTCTACCTGTTTATGCAGAGTATTTATTGTTTTTTCCTTGTTGTTTACCTCGTCTTTTAGACCATGCATCTCTTTTTCCGTTGAATTACTTTTTTCTTCATATTCCTCGCATTTTAGTTTGTATTCATCGAATTTCTTTAGTTTATTCTCATTTTCATGCATTTTTTCAGTTATTGTGTTTATCCGGGATGTTAGATCATGCTCCAATTCTTTTTTAGAATTCTCAGCATTTTTTATTTTTTCTTCATAATCAGCTATTTTCTTTTCAGTACTTGACAGTTCTTCTTCCTGGTTTTTATATGCGTCCCACAGTTTTATCAAACGTTCTTTCTCTTTCTCTAGTTCCTCGCTGTATCTTTTCGCTCCTTCTGAGGCCTCTTCCCTCTTTCTCTCCATTTCCGAAATTCGGCCTTCAAAACTTTGAATTATGCCTGTTATGCCGTCTAATTTTTCTGCATCTAACATACTTTGGATTTTTGATAGATTCTCAGTATTTTTAGAAAAAGAATTTTTTATAACATCTATCTCTTCCGCAACCTGACGTAATCTATCTTTTAAAGAATCTACATTTTCCATTTCTTCCATCCTCTTATTCTCTTTAACCACAATCATCACGCCTCCCAAATTAAGATAATCCTTCGAGTTAACAGGAATAAACTTGTTGATATTTAAGTATTGCCATTTAATTAATTAAACAATTTTTTTTATGTTTAATAATCGAGTTCTTTTCTTAATTTTTTAAATATATTACCATTAAACTAATAAACCTCTTAAACATATCTTCGCTTAGCACTCGATTAAATACTAGGAGGATGAAAAGGATGGGACTATTCGGGAAAGTTAGTTTTGCAAATATTCTTCAAAGAATTTTTGGTAAAAAGCATGCAAGAATCGGTATTTATGGTCCACCGAATGTTGGAAAAACAACTCTTGCTAATCGTATTCTTCACGATTGGACAGGAGATATAATGGGTAGCGTCTCAGAGATACCTCATGAGACTCGTAGGGCACAGTGGAAAAAGAATGTTAAGGTGAATAATGGTAATTCTTCTCTGATGATGGATATTGTTGACACTCCAGGTATAGCTACTAAAGTTGATTATAAAGAATTCATGGATATGTATGGTTTAACCAAAGATGAAGCAAAACAAAGAGCTAAAGAGGCAACTGAGGGTGTCATTGAGTCTATAAAATGGTTAGAGGACATAGATGGGGTTGTACTTGTTATGGATGCTACACAGGATCCTTTCACTCAGGTAAATGTAACTATCCTTGGTAATCTCGAGGCTCGTAATCTTCCTGTTTTGATAGCTGCTAACAAGATAGATGCCGAGGATGCAAGCCCGGCTACACTGAAATCTGCTTTTCCGCAACATCCTGTTGTACCGATTAGTGCATTAACTGGCTATAACGCAGAGAATCTGTATAGTACTATGATAACCCATTTTAGTAAAAAGAGACGCAAGAAGAGGTGATTTTATGATAAAGAAGGATACTGGAATATCTGTTACTCTTATATCTCGCCAGAAGCTAGGCGGTTTATCCTCTTCAGATAAGCTTAAATTCATAATTAAAGAAGTCAGAGATGGCAAGATACTGGTTCTTGAACAGGGCCTCACACCAATTGAACAGGCTAAGCTGATAGAAAATACTATGAAAGAAATCGAGGAAGACACCTTTATCGGTATTGAGATGGACGGGTACGGTGAAGAAAAACCATCTTTTATCCAGAGGGTTTTCGGGATTGTTAAAAAACAGCGTATGACTGTTATTGGTCCTGCTCATCTTCTAAAAACTGTTCACAAGGATAGCGATATGATTGAGACAATGATTATACCTGGCAGAGGTGTATAGTAAAGAATGCCGCATCAGTGTCTTAAATGCGGGCTTGTCTTCGAAGAGGGTTCCCCTCAGCTTTTGAAAGGTTGCTCAGATTGTGGTGGTAACAGATTTTTTTTCACAAAAAAACCCTTAAGTGAAGAAGAGAGAAATAAAATAATTAAAAAGATGGACAAAGAATTAGATCCAACTCTAGCAAAGATATTGTATGATGAAAGTGGTCGTTATGCTGATAAGCATAGTAAATGGGTTGTTTTAAAACAAAAGGACATCCAAGCTTTGCATCATAAAGATTCAGAAAAAGATGTACCGAAGAAAAAAGAAAAACCAGGTTTTGTTGATGATGCTAAGCTAAATAAAAATCTGTTGGAAAAAATTGAATCCGAAATAGATAACATACAAAAAAAACCTGAAACAATAGGTATAGAGCCGTCAGGAAGATACAACATAGACCTTAAAGGTTTACTTGAGGAAGAGCCGATTATTATACAAAAAGATGGTTCTTACACTATTCATTTACCATCTGTTTTTAAAATGTTAGATAAAAGTAAAAATAAAAAATAGATGAGCAGAGTAATTCCATTTTTTATAGATGCAATCGTCTATGTAGTTTTACTACTGCTTCTACAGCATCTTTAGCTTTGTCTATTCTGTCTTGTGCTTGTAGTCTAGTCATGCCTGGTCCATTGATGCCTAACCCAACTGGTTTCTCATATTCTACTGCCAGGTCAGATATTTTCCTTGTCGCATGTTGTATTACTATGTCGTCATGCTCAGTTTCTCCTTCTATTACCGCGCCTAGTGCGACTACGCCATCTATATCTTTCTTTTTGAGCATCATTTTTATTGGTAGTCCTATGTCAAAGACACCTGGTACTTTTACAATCTGTGTTATTTCTGCTCCTAGGAATTGCGCGTGTTCTTTTGCTCGTTCCAACATCATCATTGTTATGTCGTAGTTGAATTCTGAGACAACAGCACCTAATCTTATTTTTCTTTCTTTATCCATCTTTTTTGTCTCCATTTTAACTTTTTAATGGTCCTGCATCCTCAAATCCTTCACGTAGACCTTTTCCAGTGTTTTTTGTAAGTCTCTGAGGATGGAATAATAAATTTAGTGTGTTTAATGCATGCTCCCGTGCCCGCTTATCTGCAAGTCGTGCCAACTCTTTTTCATCTTTTGCTTCGTCTTCATACACGAAAACCTCTATTACGTGTTTGTTGCACATCAGCTGAGTTTGCATCAGCCCAAGGCTTGCCTCGTGGGCGCATTGCTTATCAATAGGTTTAGGACCAGGCATACCTAGTGCCATAACAATATCGCAATCATTTTCCTCAAACAGTTTTTTACACGCAACAGGAAGATCTTTTATGCCCGGTACCGTATATCTTATTATCTTGAAACCTGTATCATTTGATTTAAGTTCATTGATAGCTGCTTTTGCCATATCGTATCTGGCAAATGTGGTATCAGCAACGCCTATCTTTTTCATTTATTCTCTATTTTCTCCATAGTTTTCTGGAATTCATATGCTGAAACTATTTTTCCTATAATCCTTCTGGTTCCGTTTAAGTCATCCATGCCTTCATACTTTGGTAAACGCACCACTTGCACGTTCAATTTTCTTTTTTTAAGCTCCTGCTCAATATTTTTTTCATTATGAATTTGATCGTATCCAAGTGCGATTATATCTGGTTTAACTTCTTTTACAATTTCATACATGTCATTCTCATGACCTAGCATCGCGTCGTCTACTATCTTTAGTTCTTTGATTATGTTTAGTCTCATGTCTTCTGGTGTTATAGGTTCATGTTTAAGCTTTCTTACGGTTGAGTCGAGTGCTACGATAACAACTAGTTTATCTCCAAGTTTTTTCGCTTCTCTAAGGTAATATATGTGTCCCATGTGAAGTAGATCGAAAGTTCCGGTTGCCATTACTTTGACCATTTTTTCCACGCTTCTATTATATGTTTTCCTTCTAAAAATACAAGGCCATGTTTATCTGCGTATTGTTTCGCTTTATCTTTAGATAGGGCTTTTCCGTCATCGCCCATCATCTCGCAGCCACTCCCTGCTGGCGTTAGTCCACCCATTTTTAAAAGTGATACTATCAGCTCAGTATGTCCGTATCTTTCGAATAGTAGGTTTTTTGCTGCCACGCATATTGGTATGTGGCCTGGTGATCTGAACTCGCTTCCGAACATCTTGGTTGCAATACCATCGTCAAGATTTTTTATCTTTTTTGTTAGTTCAGCGAAACTTTTCATTGTTAGGCTTCGATCTATGTCAGTTATGCCTGTGAATGTTTTTCTATGGTTGATGTATAATGAAAAGGATGATTTTGTATCATATGGGATGTCGTTAGGCACGAGTTCTTTTAAAACAGGATATTTTGTGTTTATATCTGAATACATATCTGATAGATAAGGGAGTTTTAGCTTATTTGCGATGTCATTTGAGATCATTAGAAAGATAAGTCCGCCCCCGTCTTTTCTCATTGTTCTTATTGCTTCAGGTGTCGTAAACTCCGAGGCGATAACTATGTCTGTTTCGCCTTCTCTGCTCTCGTTATCGTAGACTAATACGAATTTACCTTTTTTAAGTTCAAGTAGTGCGCTATCTAAATTTGTTATAGATTCACCCATACAGAAATTTGCCCCCACTAAAATAAATATTGGGTTGTTACCCAAAAATGAGTTATATTACTTTTCTTTTCTTCTGAGAAGCAAGATATCTAGTTACGTATCCAGCTATGCGATTTCTCATCAATTTAGTACTAACATCACATAATTCAGCAACCTTTTCTTTGTTATGCTGAAAATCATCAGCAACGAACTGGTCAGGATACGTTTTCACAAGCTGAATAGCTACCTTTTTTATGAAAGTCTGTCTTATGTTACCCAGTTTATCACCTTTAAATTCACTTAATGTAAGAGGCTGGAATAATTATTTTATATAAAAGGATATCTATTCGCCTGTTACGAATAAAAACTTACAAACCATCAACATATTTAAACCAACTAAATATAATAAGGAAAAAAGAGGCGAGGCAAAATCAAAACAGGACAACCACTAAAATCGCTTGCAGGAAAAAAAATCAACCAACTAGAAAAATACGCTATAAAAAATAACACGACAAGAAAACTTGCTTCGATGGTATACCACTCTAATCTCTACAATTATATCTCAAAAAAACTAAACGAGCTTAGGGACCTAAAACTAACAGAAGAAATAAAACAAAGCCCGGTGCCAAAACACATAGCAGTAATTATGGATGGAAACAGACGCTTCGCTTCGAATCTAGGGTTAACACCAGCAGCGGGTCATCTATTTGGACGAGATAAAATAAAAGAATTATTGGAATGGTGCTTCGAATTAGAGATAAAAAACCTTACATTGTATGCATTCTCCATAGAAAATTTTGAAAGAAGCAATGAAGAAGTAAAAACACTAATGAACCTGTGCAAAGAAGAACTAGAAAAGGCAGCTAGTGACTCACAGATACATAAACACAAAGTAAAAATAAGAATAATAGGACATCTAGAGCTGCTACCAGAAGAAATACAAAAATCAGCAAAAAACATAATGGAAAAAACAAAAAAGTACAACGACTACTCACTAAATATAGCACTAGCATATGGTGGTAGAGAAGAAATAATACAAGCAATTAAAAAAATTGCAGACGAAGTAAAAAACAACAAAATCAAAATAGAAGACATAAACGAACCCAAAGTATCAACATACCTATATACAAAAGAACTGCCAGACCCAGACTTGATACTGAGAACATCTGGTGAAGAAAGAATAAGTAACTTCTTACTATGGCAGCTAGCATACTCAGAACTATACTTCTCAGATGTATACTGGCCGGCACTACAAAAAAGAGATTTCCTTGAAGCTATAAAAACATACCAACAAAGACAAAGAAGGTACGGAAAATAATTATTCAGCAACTTCTTCTTTTTCTTCTAGGTCGCCTAATTCTTCTTCAAGATCATCTGATATCTTGGCCAGTTTAACAAACTGTAGATGTAAAAAATATAGAACAAACCCGACACCAAGAAAAACAATAGAAAAAGCGATAACAGACTCGGCAAAACCAGAATTTGCTAGATCATAAATCAAACCCAAAAAACCACCATTATTCTCACTAGCCAGCAAAGAAACTATTTTCAAAAAAGCGTAGACAATTAGCAAAAATACTCCCAATGCTAAAGAAAGTTTAGAAAAAAAACCAGTTCTGAAATCATTATAAACAGAAAAATTCCTTTTTTTAAACATAGTGTATAGGCCTATTCTTCGCCCTTGCCGGCTAGGTTAAGAGCGTTCTGAACCTTGCCCTGTAATTCATTGAGTTTCTCTTTAGTTCTCTCCTCTTGTTTGTCCAGGGTTGTTTTTCTGAGTTCTAAAGATTCTTTGTTTTCCTTCAATTCCTTAACAACATCATCTTTTCCCTTGGTTTTAACAAGGATTGCGCCTATGCTTTTGTATATTGATGTTTTTTCATCTGTTTTGTCTAATTCTTCCAATGCTTCTTCAGTTTCTTTTAGGCGTATTTCAACTTGTTGACGTTGTTGTGTTATCATCTGTAGTTGCATTCTGAATTGTTGTAATCTGTTTATTTGGTCCCTTAGCTGGGGTGGCATTTCTTCCTCTACCATGGTTTATTTCTCCTAAGTTTTCGGGTAATAATGTTATCACTTATTAAAGGTATTCATTTTATGAGTTGGTGACTCTGTTTCTAATTATTAAATAATTATATGGAAAATATTATATAGAAAGACATAAATATACTAAAGTACATATTATTATAAACGACGGGGAATAAAATATGAACAGAAATGACAAGATAATAGTCTTATTTGGTGTTTTAATACTAGTTTTGGCATCCATTGGAGTTTATTACTGGGTGCCCGAAGAAGCAAAGCCAGCGACTCTGAGCATGAAAGACCTTTATCAGATATCTGGCGTTATGTCTCAAGAATCAGATGCAATAACTGTTTCAGATAGTAATCCGTTTTATGCATTGATCGCGACACCTTTAGCCATTCATTATGATTTAGATGGTACACAACATGTTAATCCATTATATGTTAAAAACTTAGCAGAGCCATCCTCTGCTGTTGAAAGAGTTGAATCTCAAATCGGCGTGCAAATTGGCGAAACATTGTTAGACTCCAAATCTGCAAAAGAATACTCGCTGTATATTGCACAAAAATATTGGGAACAAAGTGAAGCAGTTCTTATTATAGAGGAAAATGAGTCAGGGTATGGTCTTGGTGTTGTTGCAACACCGTTGGCTTCGTATCTAAATATACCAGTTATAGTAACCAATGAAGTCGATCAAGATGTTAGAGTGGTTCTAGACGGTCTTGGTGTTAAATATTCCCTCGTCTGTGGTGATATAGAAGGATATGGTAAATGTGTTAATTTTAAGGATGTTGATGAAATACTAGATGCTTCCATAGATATAGTCATGCAGAGGTTTGGTGATATCAATTATATTACTTTAGCTAACCCAAGGGATGCTTGGCCACCTGTAGTTGAAAATACTACAATCGTATTAAATGAAAAAGGCACCCTGAAAGGAGGTAATGCTTTTCCGTCTCATGTTTTAGACTATTTACTTTCTAAGAAAACAAGTTTTGCATTTAAAATCCCAGAGGATTACAAATATGCTTTGGTAAAACTTGATTTGAGAAACTTACAGGATCCAGAAGATATTGAAAAATTTGGTGATAATATTATCCTTGGGGGTAGTTTTACAGGTTATTTGCGAACTGCAGCTTATCCTGCAAAAACAGATTCCCAAGGCAATATTGAGGAAGACCGGTTGCATTTCGAATCAGTCTATTACGATAGTTGCGGGGAAGAATTCACTGTTAGTCTGGACCCTGCGTATACTGTTATAGATTCTGCCGAATTTGAGATTACCATCACTGTAGAAAAACTAAGTGACCCATATTATCCAACGATGAAGCAGTTTTCTTCAGTTGCTCCATATTTAGCTGCTTATCACAAGGGAATTGTCTTTGCAAAACCGGAGTTCGCTTTTGCTGCCGATGACGATGAAACGCTTAATGGAAAAAAATTACCAGGTAATACACAGGTCATGTATAACCCAATCTTGATTCCTGTAGTTAATCGGCACGTATATGAGAATGTTCATATTCCATTAAACAATTTGCTTGCTAAAATCTCAGATGCTGATCCAGAGATATCGGATGTTGGAAAATATTTGAAACAGTCGTGTGATCAGGCCCCATATTACATTGCTTTAGTTGGCGATACTGTGATGTTGCCTCAGTATTACTATCGTAGCCCGCATAGCGATCCTTTTAGCAAGCCTGCAAAAGGTGCTTATGCTACAAATGTTCCTAGTGATTTCATCTATGGTAATGTTGATCCTGAGACATATTCTCTTTTGCCTTATGCTGAAGATCATTTAGAAAATGATATTTATTCTGATTTTCCTGAAGCTGAAAACATTGTGGGACGTATTGTTGGTTATGATGTGCAGGATGCGAGTGCATTAATTGCACGAACCGTGTTTTACGATGAAGTAATCGATGATTTTGGGGAATGGAAGGATAACGCTGCCATATTAACTGGTGCCGGCTGTGATATGCAAAAATTGCCAATAGTCACAAAAATAAGGGATATATTGGGACATACAGATCCGACTAAGTTTCCCAGTGGGGATAAATACTTTTTAGTAAAGAGAGTAGTCAATAATTTTGAACAAGGTGGTTTTAATGCTCAAAGTGCTGAGCGAGGTGCTGCTCAGAGGGTAGGATATAGTGTTGATGCTCTTCGCGAAATCAAAAAAGATGGTATACTTAACAGATTGTTCTTCCCGTTTGGACTTGTGAAAAGACGTCAGGGTTTCCAAAACTGGGAGTCACTTAAAGATCCGGAATGGTGGATTAAAGCACTTGGTGATAGCTCAGAACTTGTTATAGGTGGAAAACTTGAAAAAAGTAGTAATCTAATTATTTCAGACTCTCATGCGATTTGGTTTGAAAAAGAATCAGGTGATGTCTTAATGCATAGTCTTGGTGGACCTAGGTTGTTATATCAACTTTTGGCACGTTACGTTCCAATTGTTCCGTTTAGAACACCTTTGGATACTCTTGGGTCGTATAGTGTTAGAGATGTATCAAATGTTGAAATGGGCCCATCTGTTATGATGGTTGAAGGTTGTGGTTCCGGTAAAATCGATGGGATACTTCCAACGAACTCTTTAGCATGTACATATTTGCATGCAGGTGTTAATGCTTACATGTCTCCAACTACATTCTCAGCTTTTTATGGTGCGTTAGAACCAAGATTTGGTAAGAACGGAATAGGATTTGGTATAGTTGGTTATTTGAAAGCGATGCGCAACCTAAAACAAGGACAATATGCTCCTGTATACTTTAACCAGTATATCTTTGAACATGCAATCCTTGAAATGTTTGACAAAAACATTGATCTTGGTACAGCACTGAGGAACGCAAAAAATGCTTACCTGCCCGCACAGTTTGATATGACATTCAGATGGACGCCGCCTTTATCGACTTCAACCAATTTGCCATACGAATTGCAACAGCAGATAGATGATAATATGAAATCGACTGCTGGACAGGATTTGACCTTCCCGGTTGAGAAATATAGTACGATATATCAGATGAATCTACTGGGAGATCC
>JBFYMH010000086.1:0-25710 GCA_041305005.1 Thermoplasmatales archaeon
TAGATATTTCTTTTTACAGATATGTTTTTAAACAAACAACAATTACTAATGATGGGGGAGTCTGGAGAAGTTTAGCGGATGATATGTGCATCCCATCCCGAATTCCTTTTTTCCAGGCTTCCCGGCTATGTTTTAAAGTTTATAAACTATCATCATGTGTAGAGTCTGATATGAAAAGTTATTGTATCGAAAAAAATTGCATAAAATGCTGCATAGAAACAGATATGCTTCTGTCAAACGATGATGTAGAACGAATCAGGAAGCTTGGATTTGATTCTAAGTTTTTTGTTATTAAAAAAAATGGTTGGCTATACTTAAAAAACTGTAATGGTAGATGTTTTTTTCATGATGGAACAAAATGCTTGATCTACGAGAACAGACCAGAGGGATGTAGGCTATACCCTGTAATATTTGACATCGATAGAAAATGTGCTGTGTTGGATGATGATTGTCCGTATAAAGACAGATTTCGTATATCAGATTTGGTAGTTAAAAAATTGTATGATGTTGTTTTGAAAATTCAGAAAGAGAAAGTCTTAAGAAATAAATAAACCACTCTTGTAAATAATTTCAAGTCAAATTTATGCCTTGGGTACTTTTTTTGGTAATAATTGTCAAACAATGCTTATAAATGATCAGATGGAGAATAGATGATAAAAACTTTGAAAAAATAGTGCGTGAGGAAATATGAAGAAAATAATGGTTGCTAGCATGATAGTTTTGTTCATAATGTCTAGTACTTCTGCATTAAATGTTCTAGGCACTGGAATACAGAACGATGAATCCAAGATTATTATTGTAAATCCAGTAAGTAACCAAGCAGAAAAATGGACGTGGATGTTTTACAGCGACGCAGATTTTTTACTTGCATATAAACCACTAAATGAATTTGCTGAAGAAGCTTATTCAGGTGAGAATCTTGACGTAATAGTACTCCAGGACATCTTCTTCCCGCCAGGTTTCAGCAGAATATACCGTATAGACGAGAATCACAACGCGGTACTAAAGAAAAACTTGGGGGAAGTAAACATGGGGGATTACACAACATTAAGAGACTTTATCACTTATTGTAAGACAAATTACCCTGCGGATAGATACTTCTTATCTGTATACAACCATGGTGGCGCCTGGATGGGCGCCTGCACTGATCAAACAAGTCTTGGTGATGTTCTTTCTATGGATGAATTTCAAAAAGCATTAGATGAAGCAGGAGGAGTAGACATACTATGTTTTACTGGCGCATGCAATATGGGCTCCGTTGAATCTGTATACGAGCTTAGAAACAATATAAATGTATACATAGGAAGCGAAGAAGCTAACGGCTATTATTCAGGATGGGATGGTAGTATAGACGAAATCTGCGATATCCTAAACAGCCCAGACTATCACTCAAACATTCAAATCGGGACACAGATAATCCAATTAGTTGAAAACAACAATGAACACCCCGAGGACAAACAAATCACAACAATTAGTGCTATAAGAACAGATAAAATAGATGAACTAGCTGAGGCCATAGGCACATTAAGAACGATATTATCCGCAAACATCCAAGACTATTTTGATGATATAAAGAACTCTCACCAAAACTCGAAACTGTTTTTAAATAACCTACTGGACATCTATAATTTCTGTGAAAACTATAGAGAAATACAGGGATTGGATGAAACACTGGCAACTGCTCTTGATAATGTAATGTATGCTTTAGATGACTGTGTTATAGCTGAATGGCATGGAAACCAACAGTCCGGATCATATGGTTTAACAATTGAGTTTCCTCTAAGATGGCTAAATTTCAATGACATATACTCTCTTTCAAGCTACGGATTAGATTTTCCAAGCGACACACAGTGGGATACATTTTTGTATGATTTTTATGAGGAAGCAATTCATCACGTTGAGCAAATTGATATGCAGAGTAGCCAACAAATTAATCCGTCATCACAAAGTCAACCTAGCAGTCAACCAATTAGTCAAACTAAAGATCAAATAAGTGGTGCAACCATACAATCTAAAACTATTTCAACTACAACAAATAGATAAAATTATAAAAATTAACAATTTTACTTTTGGTAGATTTTGATAAAGTTCTCTATGCTTCGGTCATAGGTTCTCTCGACATCATCTGGGAAAAAACAAGCAGGAACCTCGTTTCTAGTCCTATGATATCTTAGGCATTCGCAGCAAACGCCTTTTCTGCTACACGGATAACTACAGTTGCAACTTGTTTTATTTTCTTTAACATTACATTCTTTCATAAAATCATCCCCTATTTACCAACTAGTTTCTTAAATTCCTCTTCGTTTATTATTTTAAGTCCTAGCTTTTTTGCTTTTTCATATTTTGAACCAGGCTCTTCACCTACAACAACATAGCTAATATCTTTACCAACTGATGAAGCAACTATGCCTCCTTTTTGTTTGATTAGTTCTGAGGCATCAGGTCTAGATATAGAATGTAGGCCGCCAGTAAATACGAATTTTTTACCATTGAGTGGCATTTCTTCTTTCTTTTTAATCTCCTTTGTTTGAATACCAACATCTTTAAGCTTTTTGATGAGTTCCCTGTTTTCTTCAGTTGCAAAAAATGTTGCTATAGCTTCGGCTGTTTTTTCGCCAAGACCAAATATTTCATTCAACTCTTCAGCGCTAGCCTTTGAGAGGTCATCAATAGAATCATATTTAGATGCAAGAACCTGAGCAGCGTACTTGCCAACATGTCTTATACCAAGAGCATAAATCAGCCTAGATAAACTTCTATGCTTACTCTGTTCAATAGAGCCTAGAAGGTTCTGCGCAGATTTATCCTTAAATCCTTCCAGTGTGAGGATATCTTCTTTTTTAAGACGATACAAATCAGAAATATTGTCGATAAGCTCTTTATCAAGCAGTTTATCAATGGTTGATTCACCAAGGTTCTCTATGTCCATAGCATCACGTGAAGCATAATATTTAACACGCCATTTCAGACGAGCGGGACAAAAGCGATTCGGGCATCTCACTGCAACCTCATCTTCACTACGAACAACATCCGTGCCGCATACAGGGCATTTTTTTGGCATGATCTTTCTTTTCTCTTTGCCGGTTCTTTTCTCTGTTATGCTTTTTACAACTTGAGGTATAACATCTCCGCTACGCTCAACCAGAACCATGTCGCCGACTCTGATATCCTTTCTTTTAAGTTCATCAAAATTATGCAAAGTAGCTCTAGAAACAGTGACACCACTAACTTGAACGGGCTCTAAAACCGCCACGGGCGTAAGTGTACCAGTTCTACCAACCTGAACAACAATATCATTCAGCTTGGTCGTAGCCTGCTTTGCAGTAAATTTAAAAGCGATTGCCCAACGAGGATGCTTTATTGTTTCACCAAGTTGTTTCTGTTGAGCTAAAGAATTCACTTTCAAAACAGCGCCATCAATCTCATAATTCAACCTTTCACGTTTTTCTTCAAGCTCCTCACAGTACTTTATAGCCTCTTCTATGTCCTTAGCTTTTTTAATTAATGGATTGACACGAAAACCAGATTCTTTTAACGCACCTACCGCCTTCTCATGTGTACTAAAATCCTTGTCAGAATGAGAAATAAAATAAACAAAAATATCCAGTGGCCGTGATGCAACAATCTTAGGATCCAACTGTCTTATAGAACCAGCTGCTGCATTACGAGGGTTGGCAAAAACCGGTTCACCATTTTTTTCTTGTTCTTTATTCAACTTTTTAAAACCATCGATAGGAAAATAGACCTCACCACGAACCTCAACGTTTTTCAAGGTCTTCCCTCTGAGTCTCAGTGGTATACTGCGAATTGTTTTCAGGTTAATGGTAACATCATCGCCTTTAACGCCATCTCCCCTTGTTGCTCCTCTAACAAACAATCCATTCTCGTAGAGGAGGGCAACCCCTAGACCATCGATCTTAGGCTCAACAACGTACTCAGCATCCCCGACGTTTTTACAAACTCGCTCATCAAACTCACGTAACTCTTCATGCGTATATGCGTTATCAAGAGACAGCATAGCAACCCTATGTTCCACAGAAACGAAACCATCAACCGGCTCTCCGCCAACACGCTGCGTAGGAGAATCAATGGTAACAAGATCTGGAAAATCAGACTCAAGTTTCTCAAGTTTTTTTAACAACAGGTCAAACTCGTAATCAGAAATAACAGGGTTATTCTCAACGTAATACATATGATTATGGTAATTGATTTGCTCGCGTAGCTTTTCTATCTCCTTTTTAGCCTCGCTTTTATTCATAGAATTTATTCACGCCCAAGGATTTTTTCTATTTCCTTTAAAGAATATGTGTTTAAAATATCTTTTTTTTCCAACCAGCCTCTACGCGCTGTGGCAATCCCAAAACGCATGAATGATAGGTGATTGAAGCTATGTGAATCAGTACCTAGAACAAACTTTACGCCCTTCTCTTTCGCGAACTTCACATGAAGATCATCTAGATCAAGACGATCAGGGAAAGAGTTGATCTCAAGAAACGTTCCAGTTTCTTTAGCAGTATCTATTATCTTCTCAACATCCACTTCATATGGGTCACGCCTGCCAATAAGACGACCTGTTGGATGCGCGAGGAAATTCGCATATTCGTTCTCCATACCATTGATTATTCTCCGCGTCATATCATTTTTGTTCATCTTGAAACCTGTGTGAATACCTATGTAAACAAAATCAAACTTTTTTAGAACCTTGTTGCTATAATCCAGTTTTCCATCTGATTTGATATCACATTCTGTACCACAGAGAATCCTAAAACCTGGGAATTTTTTGTTTATTTTTTTGATTTCATTAATCTTTCTCTCAATTTTTTCCTCAGGAATCCCATTAGCGATTTTCAATGATTGAGAGTGATCAGTGATTCCAACAAAAGCGTAACCCATCTTTTTTGCATACCCTGCTATAGTTTCTATTGAATCACTGCCGTCGCTCCAAATGGAATGAACATGGAAGTCTCCAATTACCTCATTGTATCCAACCAGCTTCGGCAGTTTCTTGTTCTTTGCCACTTCGATTTCACCGCGGTTTTCCCTTAGCTCTGGTTCTATGTACTCCAAACCAAGTTTTTTGTAAATCTCTTTTTCATCTTTACCACAAATATATTTTTCGGTTTCTTTGTCAAAAAGACCATACTCGTTCAACTTATGTCCTTTCTTTATAGCTAGACTGCGCATAGACACGTTATGTTCCTTTGAACCTGTAAAATACTGTAGTGCTGCGCCATAACTTTCTCCGCTAACAACACGGATATCCACCTGGAGGTTATCATCTAGAAGCACGCTGGATTTTGTACTACCTTTCATAAGCACATTTTGGACATCCTTGTATTTCACAAAATAATTCATTACATCATCAGGATATTTTGATGAAGCAAGAATATCTAAATCGCCTATGGTCTCTTTCATCCTGCGGAGACTACCAGCTAGACTAACATCATCAATTTTTTTACACTTCTTTAGATAAACCAAATAGCTATCTCCATCAGCATAGGCGACATTCAGCAACACCCGCCCGCTGGTTTTTTCCAGGAGTTGTATGCCCCTTAGAATGTTTCTCTCGGTTATCTCACCAAAACCATCCAGCTCACGTAACTTACCATCTAAACAAGCTTTCCTAAGTTTCTCTATGTCGGTAATACCAAGTTTATTGTACAACGCAGAGACCTTTTTAGGACCAAGACCAGGGATTTCTAACAAAGCCAACAACCCCTCAGGCATCTCCTTTTTAAGTTTCTCAAAATACTCAAGTTTACCGGTCTCGACTAGCTCCTTAACTTTTTTGGCTAGAGCCTCTCCAACACCAGGGATAGACTGAAGTCTATCTTCTTTTGTTATTGTCTCAATATCTTCGTCTAAAACTTCTATGGTCTGTGCAGCCATCCTATATGCCCTTGTTTTAAAAAAAATGTCACCCTTAATATCTAGTAGATCCGCAATCTTATACAATATCTCAGAGACTAACTGATTTTTCATAAAATCCAAACTCAATTTTCTTTTTCAAGATGAATTATAACCTTTACCTCATCACCATCTTTTAGATTCAGTTTCTCCCTTAGATAAAAAGGGGATATGAACTCTAAAATATTGGAATAATGGCTGCGCACTGGTAAAACAATCGCGCCCTTAACACCGTTTATCTCGGCATTAAAACATCTAACTCCACCAAAAGTACGATTCTTATCTCTAAACTCCTCCACGGTTATGGTATTATAATCTTTCAGCAACCTAAGTTTATTCCTCTCAATGTAGTTGATTTCAACATTCAACGTACCAGGGTAAGGGATGAAACCCAGTTTATCCTTAAATTGACTCATATAGCCATTCTGCTCAGTGTAATACCTGCCCTCACCTATGCCAGATATAACTCTGCCAGTAAAATGGATCTCATCTGTTAAATCAAAAATTTGTTGATAACCAAGATACTCCTCCTGAAGGACATCCACGCCAGCAGTAGTAATCTGAATAATCTGCTTCTTTATACCCAACTCCCTTGTTATCAAACCATCGTGATCTAACTCAAGAAGATACCTGGAAGCTGTCTGCTGACTTGTTTTAAGCTGCTTAGCTAGCTCAAGCGAAGAAACCTCAATCTTATTCTTTGTAGCACCAAGCAAAGCAAGCTCTCTCAATGTTTGCAAAAGATAAGGTTTCATTTTCTAATCCTCTAATTTCATCCTCTGATACTCTCAGCTAGTTTTTCTCCTGCCTCAGTAAAAACATATTTATTGTCTTTTTTTAACAGAATTCCACTCTTAACAAAATCGTCTATAATCTTGTCAGCTATAGAAGATACAATGCGATGTTTTTTTGCTATTCTCCTGGTATCTGACTCCCCAGAGGCAAGCTCATCAAAGATTGCTCTGCGATACTTGTTTGAGAGAATGTATCCTTCGTCCATATAATCTTACACCAACATCTTAATTTACAGGTATCACATAAACCTTTTCAATTATTATGCTTAAAAATATACCCCAAGTACTAGATTCAAAAGAGTTGCTAGACATATACTTTAGGAGAGCTAGTAAAATACAGATACATGATAGAAACGCATTATATAAGAAAAAAAAGACCATAATCGCCAGAACCGACTCATTTGCAACAAGCATCACTTCCCATTTGGAGAAATACGTAAAAGAATTCCCTTCGATTGAACAACTACCAATGTTTTATCAGGACATCATAGCTATAAAAATTGATACTAACAAGTTAAAAAAATCTCTTGGTGCTATCGATTGGGCTAGAAAAACCTGTAACACAATTTATTTAAAACAAGTTAAATCTTTGAGGAAATCTTTAGATTTAGATTTTTTGATAGATAAACAAAAAGAGATCTATGGTAGGATGTCATCTGTCGTAAAACAAATCAGTAAAGATCTAGATGTTCTTTCTCAAGCACAAAAAATTATGAAATATTTACCAGAGATATATGACATACCAACAGTTGTTATAGCGGGTTATCCTAATGTTGGTAAATCTTCTCTGCTTAGGCGTCTTTCTTCTGCTAAGCCAGAGATTGCTCAGTATCCTTTTACAACAAAGGAGATACATGTCGGCCATATAGAAAAAACAGAGAAGTATGTCAAAAAAAGATATCAGGTTATTGATACACCTGGTCTTTTGGATCGGCCACTCTCTGAGAGAAATGATATAGAGAAACAAGCCATCTCGGCTTTATCTAATCTTGCTGATCTTATTGTATTTATTTTGGATGTTTCTGAGACATGTGGTTATTCTTTGGAAGATCAAAAAAGTTTGTTATTAAAGGTTAAAAAAATGTTTAATGATGCTTCTATTATAATAGTTGAAAACAAGGCAGATATCCAAAAAACTGATTCTGGTAATATCTCGATATCATGTGAAACAGGTGAAGGATTAGACCGTCTTTTAGAAGAAATTTTCCGTGTTTTAGATAAAAAATAAAGAAAAGAATTAGGTTTTATGTTTTTTCTTTCTCATTCTTTTTAACATAAGAATCGTGATTATTATCAGTAAGAATGCTAAGATTGTCATTATTATTATCTGCATCATCGGGAATATTGTTACGCCCATTGTTTCCAGCGGGGATTCACCTACATTACCTGCGATGTCAGTCACTCTTGTTTTGAACTGATAATATCCACTTCCTTGATTGGCATTGAATTTCCAATTAAATGGTTCTTCTGTTAGTTTTTTGCCAACTAATGTCCATTCATCCCAGCTTTTGTTGTCAGATGAGTATCTGTACAATAACTCAACGCTTTTTATGTCATTGTCATCTATGTTAGCTGATATGTTGAATTCGTCATCCCAGTGCCACTCTGAAAAGTCAGATAGGTCTAGGTAAGGTTTTGAAACTGTGAGGTCTTTTATTATCTTAGCTGCCTCTGAATTCGTTGTAGTGGTATAGGTATTTCCGCAGAAATCTGTGAGTTTGAAATATATGTAATATGTTTTGTCTTTGTCCAGTGATTCCCAGTATTCCTCTGTGAGATTCCATTCGCCGCTGTATGAGGGCAGATTTATGTTGTCTTTAATCATGGTCCATTCGCTTAAATTTTGGAAGTTTAGGCGATATTCAACTGATTTCAATTTGTAGTCATCCTGGAATTTTATCGAAAACTTTCTAGGTTCGTTGAAATAATATCCTGTGCTGTTAAAAGCCGGTTTGTATGGTGCGTTTTTATCGAACGTGAAAGTTGCATCAGCATTATCAGGGAACTCTTCTATATTTCCGGCGTTATCTATAGCTCTACTGCAAAACTCGTAATTTTCGCTCGATGTAACTTCAAATATCCATAGGTATGGTTTTTTTGTTGTGTTATAGGCTTTCCAATCTCTTGTGCCAACTACTCTGTAATACAATGTAACTTCTTTAATGCCACTTTTAGCATCAGTTGCATTTACTGTTACATTAACTCTCGTGTTATATTTAGATAAGTAACTACCATTTACTTTAGAATAAGGTTTTACAGTATCCTTCTGGAAGTTTTTGGAAAACGAGGCGTTGTTACCAGCTAAATCTTTTATAAAAATTTTTATGCTTTTTAGCTCGCCCATGTCGCTTATGTTTAATTCTGATATATTTGCTATTAAGCTTTGTTTTACTTTTGTTCCATCCGTTCCGCTACAATTAGGGATAAACCAAGGCGATGTCACAGTTGTATTTGTTTTTGATTTGTATCCTATCTGGTATCTAGCTGAGCCTACATTTAGACCAGGGTATGTATCTATGACCTTTATTGTGCATGTTGGAGTATCTGTGTTAATCCAGCCACCTGGTACGAAGGTTTCTTCTTCGAAGTCAGGCGCATTTGTTTCAGATGACCATGTGACACTCCAATTGTATAATGTTGGATTTAGTGAGTTGTTTTTTCTAGTAAGCTCTGCACGGAGGCGTATAACTCCGGTTTTTATATATGCTGTATCGTAGATGCTATCATTCTTTTTAACAGATCTTAAAACATTGTAATCATTGTCCAATATGTTGAATGTTATAGAACTGCCTGTTTGTGTAACGTAGTCTGTTTTGAAACTACTCCACCACCTGCCAGTTGGTAGAATGATCGGTTTTGAGATTGCAACAGCTTTTTGGTATGTTGTGTAGTCTCCTATGCTGCATATTCTTCCGCTAAGGGTGTTTATTTCATCTGTAACACTAACATATAGAATGCCATTGGCAACTATTGGGGATGATAGTATGTATGTTGGGGCTAGTAATTCTGGGTCGTCTATATCACAACTATAATTCCATAATATCTTTCCATTGGTTTTGTTGAGTGAATAAACCATACCATTAATCGTTCCAACGTATGTATTGCTAGATGTTACAACCGGTGATGTACATGAGTAGGTTGGTATCACGCCAAGTAACTTGGAAGATACATCGTTGCTCCATTTCTCTTTGCCATCTGCGGTATTTAATGCATAGATTTTTCCATCAGGTGATGTAACGTACAAAAGACTACCATCAACTGCTGGTGTTGAGGTTGCCATAAGATTATAAAACTTCAGCCCCTTTGGCAGATTTTCAAACGATGGTACTTTTTCTGCGAGTGTTCTATTCCATATTACCTTTCCTGTTTGTTCGTCTAATGCAACGACTTTTACGTTACCTGTTATATATGGTATTTTTAGTTCTTTTACAACAACAAACACTTTGTTCTGATGAACCACCGGTGAGGCTCCACCGATTAACCCAACGCTTGTATTCCAGATTATAGCGCCGGTCTCTTCATCAAATGCGAATAAGTTTTTACCATAGATGTTGTCGCATCCTACGAATACCATTCCATCAGCTACAGCAGGTGTAGAAAAACTACCTGCAGGCAATGTAGCATCCCACATTTTTGTTCCATCGGCAAGATTTAGGGCAATAACTTTGTTGTTTCCCCCGATTAAAGATGACAAGAATGATATCAAAGGAGTGTTCCAAGCCATACCATCCCAAGAGGTTACGAAAACTTTATCGCCTGAAACAGTTGGCGAAGAAGAATAACATATATCTTCACTTCCAAACGTATACTCCCATTTTTCTTCTGTTAGCTTTGATTTATTTAATGCAATGACCTTATTTGATGCATTAATCTCGCCAGTAGCAACTATAACAAGGTTGTCCGCTACTGCCACAGAACCATCGACTTTACCCAATGTGTTGCTGCTATCGCAAGGTATTAATTGGCTTCCTTTTTTGTTGGATGGAACTGTTGCATTGAACGAATAGATTTTCTCAGAGGAAGCGATGTATATCTTACCATCGCTCATAACAGGGCTACGGAATCCTCCTCCAACCGTCTCCTTTTCTGTGCTCCAGTAAAGCTCTGATTTTTGTGGCCCATAACCCTCAAATGAACGTCTATTCTCAGGGGTTCTACCAAAAACTGGCCAGTCGCTGTAAGAATCACTAATTTTTATGTTTCCACCAATGATTTCAGCGCCTAAAAGTTCATCAATTCTTATATCTGTAGAAAAATCGTCTTTGAATGTGTTACTTTTTGTCTGCCATGTTACAGCCCAGCTGTATAATCTGGGCGTTACAGATAAATCGTTGGATTCAAGAACCGCCTTTAATCTGATACTGCTATAGGTTGTTCTAAGTGGAGATAAATCGATTGGCGAGGTCGTGAAACCTTTTGAATTGCCAGGTAAATCTGAATCACGTACGAGGCTTCCTGAACCTCCTGTTGAATTTAACACTTGTATCTTAATAGAAGCATCGTTGCTCGCTCTTGATCCCTTCCATATTATACTCTCCCATCCGCCGAGTGTACTTGGGTTAATCGCTGTTGAAACAATGTAACCCTCTTCTACGTATCCATTTTTTGTAGTAACTGTTAAATTAACATAGTCTGTGGATAATATGGTGGTTTCACCGTTTACATCAGGGACTGCAACAACTAAAAAATCAATGTATCCATCATCACTTATGTAGCTGGTGTCATTACTTGTGAAAGATATGTCTGTCTGGCTTAGATTTATATTGCCGTATAGAACTGGGTCGCCTTCTTGTGCCCACAAACCCACAATATTTTTAATAATGTAATCCCAGACGTAAAGCTGGATATAGTCAACATTTGCATCAGTTATCTTATTTCCATAAGACCAGTTAAATCTGAATTCTTCTACATTGTTTTTATTTTGTCCGATTTTGAACCTGAAATGATGCACTGGAGAAAAGGTATATGTTAAATCAAATGTCTCTAAATCAAGATATTTTGCCTCTGTTTTTACAACTATGCCGTCCTTTTTCTTGATTTTGGCAGAATCTACACTGAGTTCACCAAGTAGGCTTCTAGGTCGTATCAACTGGCTTTCTTCACCTGATATAAATGTTAAATCAGACGTCCACGCCGCCTTTTCTTTATTATCATTGAAATCGTAGTAGTATTTGTTTGTTCCTGATTTTAATGTGATTAATCCTGTAGAAATATTACATTTATCAGATGCACTTATTCCAGTCGCGTTCTGAAATGTATCAAACCATACGCCGTCATTCTGATATACAGTTGGTGCAGAATTTACGCTTGCTGAAAGAGTTAAACTTAGGAACATCAGTAATATTATCCATGTTATGATCGATTTTTTCTTTACTCTATCTGTTTTCATATTAATGTCTCCAATTACGTAATTGATTATCCCTTTAATTATATCTTTTATATAACAAACAGAGTTTTTATAGAGATAACTAGATATAAATACTTTACGGTATATCTTTATAATTTTTTTAATACACTAAATTATTTACTATTTATTTTTTATAATATTTAACTAAAAGCTGTATATCCATCACATTTGTACCTGTAGAACCAGTAGTCAACAAATCATCTAAATCTTTAAAAAACTCGTAAGAGTTATTGTTTTCTAAAAATTTTTTAGGATCAAGATATTTTTTATTTGCTTTATCCATTGTATAACCATCTGCTATAGCTCCGGCGGCATCACTTTTCCCATCGATACCATCTGTTGATATACAAGCAAAAACTATATTTGAACCTGCTAAAAGTTTTATGGCGCCTAAAACCATTTCTTGATTTCTACCACCCCTGCCATTTCCTTTTATTGTCACTGTGGTTTCTCCACCTGAAACAAAAACGATATCCTTAACCTCTTCGTCATGGTAATTTAGTGCTTTATCAACTAAAAATTTACCAACGTGTTTTGCTTCGCCGGTCAGAGAATTAGTTAGTAGCATGTTTTTATAGCCTATTTCCTCTGCTTTTTCCAACGCTGCTTTACATGCAACCTGGTTGTTTGCAACAATAAAATTAAGAACCTTTTTAAAAACAGTGTCATCCTTTTTAGGCGTCTCAGAGATTACTCCCCTCATTCCATCATCTAATAATTTTATGACAGATGATGGTGTCTTTTCTAGTAGAGTATACTTCTTTAGAACATTATGTGCATCTCAGTATGTTGTAGAATCTGGACAAGTCGGACCAGAGGCAATAAACTCTATTGGGTCGCCAACAATATCAGATATTATGAGAGAAACCACTCTGCATTTGCAACGTTTAACAAGTTGTCCGCCTTTTACAAATGAAATGTGCTTACGTACTGTGTTAACTTCTTTTATATTGGCACCTGATTTCAACAATAAATCATTTGTTATCTGAAAATCCCTAAGATTGACTTTTGGTTTACATAAAAGCGAAGACCCACCACCAGATATTAAAACTATAAGTATATCGTCCTTCTTGCAACCATCTACGATCTCTAAAACTTTCTCTGTGCCGATCATACTATTTTTATCAGGCGTTGGGTGCCCGCCAACGAAAGTATCTATATTGTCGGTGTCTGCTATACGATTTTTATCATTATTTATAATAACTCCTTTTTTTACATCAATTGAGTCGCATACAGCATCTGCCATACCAACACTTGCTTTACCGAAACCAACCAAAAATACATTCTTAAAAACAGATAAATCAATTTCTTCTTTATCCGTAATGATTTTTTTACCATCAAATCTTGATTTAACCACTTTGTACGGATCGACAGCAGAGATAGCTGCGGTAAAAATATCTAGAACATCTTTTCTTGCTTTTTTAAGTTCAGAGGTTTGGCCATTTTCGATAATCTGGCCATGGTTTTTAAACAACATAAACTGATTTATTATTTACCAAACTGTTTCATAAGATTTTTTCTGAGTTTGCGATCACCAGAGAAACCCTTCATCATACGTTTTGTCATATTGTAGTATTTCAAAAGCTCTTTTACATCCTTGTTTTCTACACCAGCACCATGTGCTATGCGTTTTATTCTGGAAGAATGAACAATACTAGGATCGTTCATCTCCTCATCTGTCATAGAGTCCATTATAAACCTGAATTTTTTTAGTTTGTTCTGGGTCGTATTCATATCAACATCTTTGATTTTACCTGAAAAACCACCTGGTAGCATCTCTGTTATCTTATTTAGCGGCCCCATACCAGATAGCATATCCATCTGGTCATACATGTCATGTAGGGTGAATTTACCAGACATTAAACGTCGGGCTGTCTCTTCGGCATCTTTACCTTTTAGGCTCTCCTCTGCTTTTTCCATTAAAGATTTAATGTCGCCCATGCCGAGCAGTCTTGATATGAAACGTGATGGATCAAAAGTTTCAAAATCAACGGCGTGCTCGCCAGTTCCAATGAAAACAATTGGTGCACCAACCTCTGCTGCTGCACTAAGAGCACCACCACCCTTAGCGGTACCATCTAATTTAGTAAGAACAATACCTGTGATGTCTATAGCTTCGTCAAACGCTTTTGCCTGTGGGCCTGCCTGTTGTCCAACAGCAGCATCCATGACCAGCAGTTTTTCATCTGGTTTAGTGGTCTTAAAAATATCTTTCATCTCTGTTATTAGGTCGTCCTCTAGTTTATGTCTGCCTGACGTGTCAACGATTATAATATCACAAGATCTTTGCAGTTTATTTATGCCATCTTTTACAACCTTAACTGCATCTTTTTCTGTTTTATCACCATAAAAGGGCACATCAACTGTCTCGGCTATCTGTTTCAGTTGTTCATATGCTGCAGGCCTATGTACATCACCAGCGATTAAGGCAGGTCTAAGTCCTTTCTTTTTGAAATATTTTGCAAGCTTACCACACGTAGTTGTTTTACCTTGGCCGTACAGACCAACCATCATAATAACCTGTTTTTTAACTGGTAGTTCTCTGTGCTCACCTAAAAGTTTTACAAGCTCATCGTATACAATATGTATAACATGTTCCCTGCCGCTCATACCTGCAGGGGGTTTTTCTTCGAGTGCTCTTTTCTCAATTTTTTTTGATAATTCTAAAACAAGTTTAACGTTAACATCTGCCTGTAAAAGAGCTCTTTGTATATCACGGACTATCTCTTTTATAAGTTTAGAATCAACATAAACCGCATTGGCAATTTTTTTGAGAGTCCCTCTAAGGGAATCCCCTAAATTATCTAACACCATTTTTTGTTCCTTTTATCAGGAAATATAAAAAGAGGCATTAAAAGATATCGATGGCTAAATTTTACCTCATATGTTTTAAATGTTATTGTGTGGCAAGTTCTGTTTTTTTAGTTTTTATTAATTGCTGATAGTTTCTCAAACCTGCGATTATCTCGCCCCATTCATCCATGATATTATCAACATCTTCTTTGCTTTTAATGTAGAAATCTACTAGTTCATCTATCTTCTCAGAAAAAGTAGGTAATGCGCGCGACATATCTGTAACTGTAACAATTCCAACTATCTCGTTGTTTAAAATAACGGGTAGTTTCTTTATGTTGTTTTCTCTCATGATTTCTGCGGCTCTCTCTATTGGTGCTAATGCGTGAACTGTCTTTATATTCGATGACATTATATCTCTGATTTTAGTTGTTTTTGGATCTTTTTCTATTAGTATGGCTCTTTCAATTATGTCTCTCTCTGTTACAATTCCAACAAGGAGTGTACCATCCATTACTACTAGACAGCCGACTTTTAAATCTTTGTATTTTTTGCACGCATCTAAAACATTTTCGTTGCAATCTATTGTTACTACGTCTCTAGTCATGATTTTTTCAACTAGCAAATTTAACCACCTTGGCAACTATTAATGTAATATAGTCTATTTAATCTTTCATTAAAATATTTATTTTGTTTGGAGTTTTTGATTCTCTTTACTTGTTTTTCAAAAATCTTATATACTGCAATTAATTAACAATTGTTAATCTTTATTATGAAAATAAATAAAAGCCAATATTACCTATAAATATAAAAAATTATTAATATTTAATCCTATATTGTCTATCGGAAAAATATAAGGAGAAACAAGTTATGAAAATAAAAATACTATGTATAACTCTGGTCTTTATATTGTCATTTTCAGGATACGCAATTGCATCAGAAGATATTAACGATTCTTTACAAAACGACCACGAAATGGTTAAAATCTTTTTAAAAAATACCGAAATAAAATCAACTCCATCTGATGAGGACATTGATCCTCTCGTGGATTTAAAAATAACCGTTACCATAAAAGAAATAAGAGCGTTCGATAAAATTGATATTATTGGTGATCCAGATTTATATGTTAAAGTGTTTATCAACGAAATAAAAAACACTAGCCCTGTTTGGCAAAATCAAAAATATGTAAAACCAAACTGGTCTGCAACACAAAATGTTCCTGATGACCAAGAATATGTTAATATTAAAATCCAGTTATGGGATAAAAACAAAGGCAAAGATAAACTATGTGACATCAGCTCTAACCCTCAGGAAGATCCATTAAGTTATGATATAGATTTATACTATAATCTAAAAACAGGCCACTGGGATGGCGATGATTATCTTTATCCTACTTCTCAAGTTCTTTTTGATCCAAGTGGATATGGTAGATTAAATGGTTGTGACGATAACAGTATTTATCAAAATGACAGAGACTGCGAGATATGGTTTGACATTTCTCAGAATGACTATGATGGTGATGGTATCCCATATTGGACAGAAGTTAATATATTTCACACGGACCCAACTTTTGATGATGGAGGTAGAGATGATGACGGAGACGGAGTACCACTGGATTGGGAATACAAATGGGGTTATTATATGAGCTATAATCATTCTGCTGATCAGATAGAACATAAATGGATATACGATCCTTTTAAGTGGGAGAACCATCCTGGTTTTGATCCAGATGAAGATGGTTTAGACAACATCGAAGAGTACTATACTTCACAGTGGGGCTCTGACCCGTTTAGAAAGGACATATTCCTTGAGATAGATCAAATGCAGCTCGGCCCAAATGAGGAAGGAGGCTTTGTGCCAGAAGGATCCAAGGATTTGTTGATAGATGCATTTTCAAAACACAATATAGCCTTTCACATTGATGATGGATGTATGGGTGGTGGAGAGTTATTAACTTTTGATAATTCCACAACTGATCAAGAGTTAAGAGATCTTTATTTTAATTATTTCCTGGACGGCAATACTAATTACTGGAGAAGAGGTGCATTTCACTATGCTCTGGTAATATATCATAGCGAATTTTTCCCAGGTTTTGTATTTAGAACTACAGCTGATGGTAAGAATTATTCCATTGACAGCCTTCAAATATCTACAAAACAACATGAGAAACTTCCTAATAAAAATTACTTATATGATTCAATTCGACGTAAAACTTTTAATCGTGAAAAACAACGGGAGATAGTTTACGCTGGTGCAATTATGCATGAAACAGGACACACACTTGGTATTTATAGTTGGAATGTCCCTGGATGTGATAATAGTAACAGTGTATTCCCCAATAAAGACTGGTTTAAGTTCCGTAACTACAGGAGTTGCATGAACTATAATCTCGTCTATACACTAATCGATTACTCCGATGGCTCACATGGTATTAATGATCATGATGATTGGGCAACAATAGATTTAACACTTTTCCAAAAAGGATCGATGTGGCACTGATGATAGCGTTTTGAAAGTTAAGAAAGTTTTAAAACATCATTTTAGCTACACCACATGGGATGATAAGCAGAGAAGAAGCTTTTGCATTATTAAAAAAATATATCAAAGACGATAAACTTTTAAAACATTCTATGGCAGTTGAGGCTATATTAACAGCTGTTGCTAGAAAACTTGTTAAAGATGAGGAGATGTGGGGTTTAACAGGTTTGCTTCATGATCTTGACTATGAATATACCCAAAAAGAGCCTGAGCGACACGCTAATCTTTCTGCACAGATCTTAGCGGATTTACTTCCTGAAGAGGCTATAAATGCCATCAGGGGTCATAATTACAAGCACACTGATTATCTCCCTACTACTTCTCTTGATAAATCTTTGATTGCTGCTGATGCCGTATCGGGGCTTATCATTGCTACGGCGCTTGTTATACCTTCAAAGACAATTGCTGAGGTTAAACTAGAGACATTGATAAACAAGTTCAATGACACATCTTTTGCGCGTGGATGTAGTCGGGCTAAGATCGAACTCATTTTAGATGCTGGTATTGATGTAGAAGCTTTCCTGGACTTGAGTTTGAATGCACTTAAAGAAATCTCTAATGAGCTAGGTTTCTAGTTTTTTTATTGTTTTCCAGGAAAACATTAATATCAACAATGATTTATGTGGGTCAGATGTCGTGATACCTGTGTATGATGAAAACAGAACAAAAGGAAGAGACGAACAAGAAGATGAATACATAAGATTGCCTTTGCCGGACAGAAACAAAAAGGAACTGTTTGCTATAGCTGACAGGCTGATGGGTGGATCTAGAATTAATGTAATTTGTGCGGATGGTAAGGCAAGGATGGCTCGTATACCTGGTAGACTTAAACGTAAACAGAGGGTTAGAGCAGGCGACCTTGTTATTATCAGACCCTGGGAGATACAGAACGAGAAAGCAGATATAGTTTTTAGATATAGACGAACACAGGCCGTTTCTCTTAGCAGACGTGGGTTGTTACCAGAGGAAATAAATGTCTTCTGAGCTTTTTTTAGACGATAAATGGCTTAAAAAAATTGATAGAGAAATGCAGGTTCTTTTTTCTAACGAGGGTAAAGATAGGAAAACACTGGATGAAGTTTTTGATAAATCTACTCTAGATACTTTAGGTAAATTGATTTCTGATGGAGTTATTGATATCCTTGATTTTCCGATTTCCACGGGTAAAGAGGGTAATGTTTTCCGCGGCGTTACACCTGATAAAAAATTTGTTGCATTGAAGATATATCGTACCTCAAATGCTACTTTCAAGCATATGTCTAATTATATAATGGGCGACCCTCGTTTTAAGGCTGTTAGCAAAAATCGGAGAGATATTGTTTTTGAGTGGACCAAGAAGGAATACAAAAACCTTCAGGTTCTGCACAAGCTTGGTATAAAGGCACCAAAACCGATTAAAAGGATAAATAATGTTTTAGTGATGGAATATATAGGCGATCCCAATATGCCTGCTCCTATGTTAAAAGACGTTGTGCTCAAGAACCCAAAAGAGATATTTGATATCTTAATTAATTATGTCTTAAAGATGTACAAGAAAGCTGATTTGGTACATGGTGATTTAAGTATGTTTAATGTGCTTATGCATAAAAATCGCCCTTACATTATAGATGTTGGGCAAAGTGTAATTAAAGAACATCCGCTTGCGTATGAATTCTTAAAAAGGGATATACATAACGTTGTGCATTATTTCAAAAAGTATGGCATTGCAGCAAATGAAGAAAAGATATATACTAAAATTACAAAGCATAAGTTGGGATGAGACATGAGATATCTAAAAATACCAATTGAACGAGTAGGTGTTTTAATAGGGCCTAATGGCGAGACTAAGAAGCATCTCGAGGATGTCTCAAATGTTAAGATACATATTGATTCTGGTGAAGGCGAAGTAACTATTAATGAAAAAAACTCCAAGGATCCATTGTCGGCTTTAAAAATTGAGAGTATAATTAAGGCTATTGGTAGAGGTTTTTCTCCGCAGCATGCTATGAAATTGTTTAGTGATGATTTTGATTTTTTTGTTTTTGATATCTACGATTACGTTGGTAAAAAAGAATCACATGTTCATAGATTGAAAAGCAGGGTTATTGGTAGAGAGGGTAAGACGAAGCGTGTGTTTGAGGATATAACTGAATCTAACATATCGATATATGGTCATACTATTTCCGTTATCGCTGATATCGAGAACATGGATATAATAAAAAAAGCATTAGATATGTTGTTGACTGGTAGTAGACATTCAACTGTTTATAGATTCCTTGAAAGTAACATGAAAAAGTTAAGGTTGGAAAAGAGACTTGGGTTTTAATGTGGGTAATCTTTTAATATAGTATTATATTCTGTTGTGCTGTCTTAGGTGTTGTTTTGCCGTCCTAGCTCAGTTGGTAGAGCACTCGGCTGTTAACCGAGCGGTCGCCGGTTCGAGTCCGGCGGACGGCGCTATTGTTTACTGTATACAGCAAATTGGCTACTTACGATATAAAAATAAAAAAAAGAAAAAAATGGTTTTAGTCGATAGCGTTTTTATCTGCTTGTTGTTTTGTCCGATAGTGTAGTAGAACCAGTTATGGTTTGAGTAGTACCAACTGGCTGGCTTGGTTGAGTGCTTGGTTGAGTTTGTGGCGTTGGGCTGCTTTGCTGGCTACCTGGTAGATCAAATGGCATAGTTATAGGAAGAGAATCTGACCAATCACTCTCGGTATCATAGATATCTTTTGCCTTTGCTCTTATGCTGTAACTTCCTTCTTCAGACCATGTATGACTTGCTTCACATGTTATTCCAGATCCGTAAGGGCCCAACCAATCGCTTTCTGTTCCATCTCCCCAATCCCATTTGTAGTATAATTGATGATCATTTGGGTCAGTTGCTGAACTTGAATAAGTATATTCCTTGCCTGACTCACCACTTGATGGACCACTTGGTCTTGAAGGTTTACTTGGAGGATAATTTTCAACTGCTGACTTATATAGATACGTTTGAACTGGACCGAAAATATATTTTATTTCATGGACCTCCCAATCATTAGGCCAAGTACAAAGCTCATAAGGCATCTGAGTTTCTCCAGCTTCAATTAAAAGACATTTTATAATGTGAAACCCTCCAATTTTATGACCATCTAAAAAATAAAATAGATTTAAGTTATAGCCATCCCTATTTCCAGAATTTTTTATGTCATAACCTATTTTTATTTCTTTTCCTGGGAGGAATTGATTTGGTTCGGTCCAAGTATCTGTAAATTCCAAAATTACTTCGCCACCCCTGATGTTCATTCTGTACGTTACATAATTGCTTCTCAGACCCAATTCATCTTGGGTAACAAAAGCGATATCATAATATCCTCCTACATTAAATGCATGATCAATTGTTATTGTTTCGCCTGAGTTGACGTAGCTTGTCCAATCGTCGAAAGAGGGCTCTTCGTATTGCGAATAATATTTCCAATCTATACCAAATCGGACAAGCCCATTATCTGGATCGGTCGCAGTAATGTTAAATTGAACAAGAGTATCAATATCCACATCATTTGGGCCGGTAATTATAGGGTCGCCGGGACCTTGATTTGGATCGATTGTTATCGTTGTTTGAGATGAAAAATCGCTTTCCAAACCTAGAAAATCCTTTGCTTTTACTCTAATATGATAGGTACCCTGAGAATACCAGGTGTGGGAACCCCATGCTGTATCACCAGATTCATGCCAGACTCCCCAATCGATTGGACTACCATCTCCCCAATCCCAACCATAACGTACCATATCATTGTTGGGATCCGTAGTTGTAGTAGAATAAGAATAGGTGCATCCTAAATAGCCATTCGTAGCTCCCTGAGGGACGGCTGGAATGTTTGGCGGATCATTTGGGTCTTGTATAGTAGTAAAACTCCATATTGGACCAGGTATTGATATCTCATCATTGTATGTTATGATTTTCCAATAATACTGTGTATCATAACTTAAAGTTGGCAGGCCAGTGTAAGTTATCGTAGTATGACTTGGAGTAAATGGTCCGATTGTATCGTAATACGGTGGATTTGAACTTGTTCCAAAATAAATTTGGTAATGTATGGTTGAATCTCCGCCACCGCCATTCCAGGCTAAATCGGTATTGATGCCAACATTTGTAGATCCATAATCAGGAATTGGATTTGTCGGCATATTTGGGAAACTACTACTAATTGTTATTGAATGTGATCCATAATTTGATGCCAGAAGGTCTCTGTCTCTTGCATAAACTCTTACATTGTAAGCTCCACCATATTCATAAGAATGCGACGCACTAACAGTAGTTCCAGAATCCTCGAAATTTGTCCACTCTCCGATATTTCCATCTCCCCAATCAAACTGATATTGTATATCATCATTATTAGGATCAGTACTAACAGCATTAAAACTGTAAGTATTGCCCGTATAACCTGTACTTGGGCCGCTAACAGTCGGTGTTAATGGAGGTGCATATCCATCAATTGTAATACTTTCTACTGCCCCATATGCAACAGAGACACCAGTACCTGTTAAACAGCCAGAGGCAGACGCACGAAGACCGGCTAGTATAGTATGGTAACCAGGACTAGCTGTAAATGAAAGTGTTACATGATGAATTTCTGCTTCACCGGCATTAATTAAAAAATATAATTTATTCAATAGCAGATTCAACTCCCAGATAACATTAATTGTTTCAATAGCTTCTTTGATATTTTGTGGGGTTCCATATCCCATAAATGAAATTAAATCAAATATTATTTCAAGGATGTCATCCCAACCAATCCAAGGATCAATGTCTGTCTGACCGTATACATCGTCTCTCCACCATGTTTTTTGTGTTCCGGCAAAAGCTCCAATACCAACAGTATTACCCCCCCCCAGATATATAATCTTTGCATCAATATTTATTGTTTTATAAGCGCCGATGTAGAAATTAGTTTGTTGTTGTGCTTCTGCGGTTGCCCCACCGATAAATCCTGAAGCGTAGGCACCAATTGCCCCAGAAAAACGATTGCAACCATATGCCCAATCATCAATCCCCCACGTTCCATCTCCCCACGAATAACAGTTATCAAAAGGTGCTGAAAAAACAGTACTTGTGCCAAAAGATTGCCCTCCAGATACGGGCATTGTACCATTCTCGTTCAATGGCTCATCAACTACTTTACAAAATGGTTCAACACCACTCAAACGATTTACTGAATTATAATAATCTTTTGATAGTGAAATTGCTTTTTCTAAATCAAATATGCCATCTTCGGAAATTATTTGATTTAAAACGTTTTTTACATTTTCTCTTCTTTCATCACTTTCTATGGTATTTACATATTCGTCAATTTTTTGTATTTGTTCTTCCGTTAGTTGTATCTTCTTTTCAATAATCTGTTGATCATCCGACAATTTTAATATCGGTTCATAGGGTACACTTTTTTTTTGAAGATTTATTTTTTCAATTTCCTTTGAAATATTTTCAATTTTATTTGCACCTAGTACACCACTAAAGATACTTATAATAAAAAGCGAACAAACAAATATACTTATTATTTTTTTCATAATTTTGTCCTCATATCAACTATAGGAACATATCGGGGAGGATAATATATAAATGCTAAGTTTTTAATAAAACAAAATTAACGAAATTGTTACATTTTACAACAATTTTTTACATTTATAACAATATATAATTGTGATTGTTATTTTTTAACTGATTTTCATTTCAAAAAACTTAAAAAATAAAAAAATAAAAAAAAGAAAGAGGTGGTTGGAAAATCGATACGGCCAAAAATAGGGGTTTTATCGAGCAAAATCCCTCAGAGAAAGCAATATAATGGCGGCGGACGGCGCTTAAAAGCAATTTTTCCTCATGTTGGATAACGTTTTTTGTAAAGACGGACTCGAACCGTATGTACATATTAGTAGACAGTACTCTGGGAATGGTTTTCTCTAAATTTTTTTCCTTTCTTAAATAAACCCATTTTTCCTTCCGTAAACCTACAATTTCGTGTTTTAATTTTGTTTTTCCTTTTTGTGTATCCTTATTTTTTATTCAGTTTATTAACTATATCTATCATCTCGTTTATTTTTTCCTTTATTTTCTCCTTTGACTCTTGGAACTCATTATCTAATTGTTTTATCTTTGTATGAAGGATGTCCATCTCTCTGACAATAATGTTAATTGTACCCCTTATTTGAGCAATGTCAGAATTATCTTTGAGGTTGTCTTTCTCTTTACTACACTCTTCTTGCTTCATATTTTTCCTCCTTTAAACCTACAATTTCACAACCTTTTTTTCTTTTTCAATTTAGGCATATCCTTTATTGTGTACTTTTGTATAATGTATATGTAGGGCCCTTTCACTTTCAAAGAATTTACCACATTCTTCACATTTAGGCGCTTTTTTTCCCCTCAGACCTTTCATTCCAAATCTTTCTTCTCTTCTCTCCGTTTTTCTACTTCTTCTATTTATGTCTCCCTTTTTTCTATATTTATATTTATCTGCGTCTCTACTCATTTTCTCCCCCTCTACAATTTAAAATCAACTGCTGCTTTATAAATCCTCAGATAACGGATGTTAATTTATAAATGGAGAAACTATGCTGATTTCATTTTTGCATTAAGTCTTATTTTTATGGTTTTGAGTGTTTTGTATTCCACTCATATATCTTTTCTCTCTCTTTAAGCTGTTTTTTCAATCTCGCAATATCGATGCCATTGTAAACATCCAGTGTTTTTCCTGCAACGTTATCCCAAGTAAAAAGTTCAATTTCCTGTTTTCCGTTTTCAGCTAGTGTTTTTCTTAAGGATTCATATCTTAACAATGATATGATCTTGCTTGCTATCTCGTCAGTATCCCAGAAATCAACCTTTATACAGTTATCGAAAGTCTCGCATACACCAGCGGTTTTAGAAGCAATCGTTGGAGTACCAGCAGAAATGGCCTCAAGAGCAGTTATACCAAAAGGTTCACTAACAGAGGGCATAACATAAACACTAGAGATACCATAAATATGCTTAACCTCCTCTTCAGTTAAACGCCCTGCGAAAACAACTCGGTTTGAAATACCCAAGTCTACAGCCCGATCAATCAAGCGTGATAGCATATCCCCTGCACCTGCAACAACAAAACAAACATCAGGTTCATAATCCAATACCTTCCTAGCAGCTTTCAAGAAAAACTCAGCTCCTTTCTGAATTGTAAGACGGCCTAAAAACAAAACGATTTCTTGTTTTTTACCTTCAGGAATGGGATAAACAGCGTTATGTATAACACTGATTATATCAGGATTTATGCCATATTTTTCAACAATCACACGTTTGGTGAAATGACTCACAGCAATTATTCTATCTGCTTTTTCCATGCCTTTTCGTTCTATATCGATAAACCATTGATTTGGAAAAATCCCACCACTTCGGTCGTACTCGGTAGAATGGATAGTAAGAACCATAGGTACACCCATCTCTTCTTTTAAAATCGTAGCTGCTTCCATTGTTAGCCAATCATGGGCATGAATAAAATCAAATTTACCTTCAGCTTTTGCCACAGCTTTAACTTTTGCAACAACAAGTTGATTATATCTATGAACTGCTTCAAAAAAATTACCAGCTAATGCTTTATCTTCTGGCCTATCATAAGGAAAAATCTCCGTTTCTCCAACTTCTTTTATAACAAGATTCGGTTGGTCACTATTTACTGTATGTTTTGTTTTAGGCATAAAAAAATATACTTTAACACCTTTGTCAGATAGACTACGAGTAAGGCCCTCGCAATGCGTAGCAAGACCGCCCGATTTGAACGGTGGATATTCCCAGCCAATCATTGCTATTCTCATTTATAATCACTCTATTTAGGCTCCTTATTCGAGGCTATACTATCAATTCTTATTCAACTTTTCAAGAATTTCCCCCAAATTTCACAATTATTAAGATATATATTTTTTAGTCTCTTATTTTTGATATGAAATTCCATAATAGATTACGTTGTTAGCATTATACTATAATAATAACATCTTTCGAATCTATTTTTGGTATTTTTACTTCATAAAAAAGAGATTTGGGCGATATAATCGTCCTTACTTTTTATTTATCTCATTTTCTTAGTTTTCAGAGTTAACGTTAATCCATTGGCTCTGGAAGTAAATTTTTGATTCCACTGTTTGAAGTCGTTTGTGATTTCAACGGTCGTTTTACTTGTTCGTCGCTCTTCATTGTTTTCATCTGTCCTTTCCGAAAGTTGTCGGATACTAGTAGTATGTCGTAGGTAGCTTATATCATTGTGTACAAATGCATATAAGTAT
>JBFYMH010000087.1:0-3131 GCA_041305005.1 Thermoplasmatales archaeon
AACGTTAATCAACCCATTCAACGCCAAGAATCTTCTCCCAATCAGGATGCTTCTCCAACCACTTATCAACAGTCTCTCTATCAACACAATTTTTACAGACACCGATCATCTTAAAATAACAAGAAAGGCAAACAGATTTGTTACATTTTATGCACACTGATTTAGCGCTCTTCTCGCCGCATATCTCGCATTTGCCAAGTTCTTTTTCCTCTTTATCAGCTGCTTCTTTTATTTTCTGAGTTAAAATACCTTCTTTCTCTGCTTCCTTAACCCATTTTTTAAGATCCTCATTCATGGGTGCCATTTCTCTAATGGCATCAATCTGTGCATCAGAAGATTTCGTAGACGTTTTTTTCTTACCCATAACAGCACATTTTAAAACAATTATCAACTATATAATCTATGCTTTTCTACGTCGAAGTTTTTTATTAACGAAATTAGCAAATATATGGAAAAACGGTGTCAAAATCAATAAAACCAGGATATGCCAAACAGAAAAAACTTTTAGGAACCAGTTATAGGATGTAAGACCAGAAATTTGTAATAACGTGCTAATAAAAAGACTTAGAAGCAAGGCACCAACTATGAAGTCAAGCTGATCAAAAACAAACCAGTCCTGGCCTCGTTCTTTGCCAATGCGTCTTTTAAAAAAACTTTCAATCATATCGCCAAGCAAAGCACCAAAACACAAAGAAAAAATAATAGGTATCATAAGAGGAAAACCCTCGAAATCACTTAAGCCAATAAAAGCAAAATCACTCATCATTATATATTTGGCTGCAACAGAGAGACCGAAACCACCGGTCATTCCAACGAAAGCTCCAGCAAACAGACCACGCCAGGTTTTACCGTCACCAAGAATACGCCTACCATCCTTCCAAGTTTTGTAGAAATCAACAGGTTTACCGCCACCAACAAGAACAGCACTACCATTAGCTATATATGCTGGTAGAATAAGCCATAGAGCCTGCAGTATTATCTCATAATCCATACTAAAAATAGAATGTCTGTTCTGTTTAAAACAATATTCAAAAAAACCAGGTTTTATTCTTTTCTACTAAGCTTTAAACCCTTATAACAGAACTTGTTCGATCGTTTAACTAAACCCTTAAGCGCTAGGTTGGATAGACGGAATTTTTCGGCAACCATGTTACCAAATTTACCATCATCCCCTATGAAATCATTTATCCTGGTTTCCAGTTTTTCAAATTCTTCTTGGTCAAGAGATGCAACAGTGAAAATCTCGCTTATCTCATTTATTGGGCAGGATATGTTAATGTTAAAAGCAGAGTAGTAAGATCTATATTTTTTCTGGGGCTTACCATCGACACCCTCGTCAGGCGTAGTCCATTTAGTTTCAACGAGTTTCATTCTATCAAAAACGTCAAGAACATCGCCCCCGTTGCCGCCATATTTGTCAACTATCTCACTCATGGTTTTCCAGCCGTTTAGTAATTCGTTAAAAATTTCTTTCTTTGTTTTACTGTCAAAAGCCCTGAGCAGCGGTATCAAATCAGTGGAATCGTTAACGACTTTCGTACGCATCATTTTACTTTACACTTCCAATTACCATTTAATAAATAACACATAGTAAAACAGCGTTTCTTATATTTAAGGCTTTTGTATAAGATGTTTTTTATTTAAATGGTACTCTAAAAATAACCATGATTTTATAAAAAATAAATGGACCCGTCGGGATTTGAACCCGAGGCCTCCCGCATGCCAAGCGGGCGATCTTCCGCTGATCTACGAGCCCTCAAAGGAGACCCTAGAAACGTCATAAGCAAATAAAACTTGTGGATAAAAAAGTATTATTAAACAAAAAACCCTTCCTAGCAGCAATCATGAAAAAAAAACAACTAGAGATCCTATTACAAAAAGTACCACCGCCAGAAAAACCCATACCTCATCTAGAACAATATATGACACCAGCGACCATGGCAGCAGACATAATATTCACAGCATACCAGCTAGGGGACATAGAAGACAAAAAAGTTATAGACTTGGGCTGTGGCACAGGCATATTCTCAGTAGGTGCCCAACTGATGGGAGCAAAAAAAGTAAAAGGATATGATATAGATGAAAATCTCATAAAAACAGCTAAGGAATACGCAAAAACAAACAAACTCGACATAGATTTCCTAGTAAAAGACGTCAAAGAAATTAATACAAAATGCGACACCATCATAATGAACCCGCCTTTTGGGGCACAAAAAAGCAACAAAAAAGCAGACAGAAAATTCATAGAAAAAGGATTTGAGATATCTGAAGTAATGTACTCAATACATCTTGCAAATACCCTGCCTTTCCTGGAGAAAATGATCTCATCGTTGGATGGGGAAATAACTTACAAAAAAGATTATTTATTTCCAATAAAGTGGATGTTTGATTTTCATAAGAAAAAAGTAAAAGAATATGAAACAGTTTTACTAAGAATTAAAAACAAGTAACAGATAGAAAAACTATAATAAGAGGTTTGTTTTTACCCGGGTTAAATTAAAAAGAAAAATCAGACAGTTTTAAAAACATTTAGATATTGACTTAACTGGAAAAAACGTTCAGTGAAAGGAGTTTACTGGAGCCGAAAATATAATAATATGGTACTTTATCTGCTTTCGACTCATCTAATAAAAAAAGTTATCAGAAGGGATTGAATTTGGCTAAAACGAAAACAAGTAAATTCAGAGGAAGTCGGACTTTCGGCAAAGGTAAAAAGAGCGGCAGAGGTGCTGGTTTAAGGGGCGGCAGAGGGAACGCTGGTCTTCATAAACATAAACATATGCACATGCTAAAATATATGCCTGATCATTTTGGTGTCCATGGTTTTAAAAGACCAAAAGGCACTGTTAAAAAAGATAGGGTAATAAATATCGGTAAACTTGAGGAGATGTTTCCTAAGAAAAAAGAAATAAATCTTACAGAGGAAGGATTTGATAAACTGCTAGGCGGGGGAAACCTTAACAGCAGCCTAAAGATAAAGATAGAAAGCGCATCACAGAGTGCTGTAGATAAAATCAAAGAGAAAGGCGGAGAAGTAATATTACCGGAAATACAGAAAGTACAGAAAAAAGAAGAAAAACAAACTAAATAAAAAAATTAAGGATATTTGGGTTTGAAATATGGCAGAGGAG
>JBFYMH010000088.1:0-2805 GCA_041305005.1 Thermoplasmatales archaeon
TTTACCAGTAGCTTCAAAAAGAAAATCGTTCCATTTTTTAATAATACTGTAATCACTACAAACCTTTTTTGGGGGCACTATATCAATGATAAGAGAATTTTTCCCCTGTTTCATACTAACATCACCGATACCATCCACACTAAATTTTATGCCATTCAGTATGTCGCCTTTTGCCCCAAAATATTTTGAAACGATCGCGTTTATATCTGGGTTATGCCCTCTTTTTATACCATATTCTCTCATAGTACATCTCACTTTGTTTTTCTTGTATCATAAAAAACAATATTAAATTTTGTATTATTTTTACAAAATATTTAAACTAACAAGAAATCAAACACCATCAAATACTTTGTAGCCCTGTTCAATTGTTACATTGGAAACAACAACAGGTGGTGGTTTCCTTGAATTTGGTTCACCCTTAATTTCATCAACCTCAATAACGTTTATTATAACACCGGGTCCAGCCTTCTGCTCATAAATCTCTTTTATGCTTCTAAAAAGTTCATCTACAGACGGACCAACATTTCTAAGATCGTTATCAATAACAATCAGTATATCTATTTCGTCAATTTTTTTCTGTATAACCTGATATTGTTTAACCTTGAATGTTTTAAGGTTATGAAGCACCGACTCGATAAAACAAAATGCACCTGATGGGAAAACCTTGCCACTTGGCAAAACTATGTTAGCGCCTTTCCTACCCTCAACACCGCCATCAATAACTGGTGTTACAAGCCCGCAACAGCATTTTTTCAACGGATTAAGTTTAACCAAGTCATCCATACCAGTATACCTAATTATCGGTGTTCCTCTGCCCCATAATCTAGTTAACACAACATGACCTCTTTCACCAGATGGAACCAATTCGAAGTTTTCATCGATGGCTTCCAAATTGAAGAAATCATAGTTGATATGCCAGGCTCCTTCCATGCATTCAAAAGCGATATCAGCTTCAGCCTCAACAGAAGGATATATATTAAGCAACTTACAACCAAATGCATCTTCGACATAGCTTCTAGTATACTTATCCAGAATAGATCCACCAACCCAGAGAAGTTTTGGCTTAATGTTTTTACCATAACCCTTCCTCTTCAAGAAAGCAAGATGCTGAAAAACATTTGGATACGACATAATAACATCAGGTCTAAAATCATCCAACCTATTTATCATATCAATAGTAGGCATATTAACGTCGAGGTTTAGGTCATTGATAGAAATGATAGATTTAATATGCGACATGAAATTTTCATCATATACAAGATCTACTCGACTTGTGTTGAAATTTCCTATATGAACAAACTTTGCCTTATTCCATTTTAAATTAAAAATTTTCATTTGCCTTATAGTTACAAAGCTGCCCTTACTCATTGTAAAAAAATCTGTGTAAAGAGAAACAGGTTTACCAGATGTACCACCAGTACTAACAACAAATCCATTTCTTTTATCATAACCTACGGGCATTATTCTATCAGGGAAATTTTCTCTTAAATCATTTTTTGTTATAAAAGGCAGTTTTATTATGTCATCCAAAGTTCTTATATCACTTGGATGAATACCTGCTTTTTTGTATTTATCATGATACAGAGGAACAGTATACGCATATTTCACTATGTTTCTGAATGCTTTGTCCCTGTATCTTTTCATCTGTTCAGTATTTAATCTTTGTATTCTACCTGGATCCATTAAATAATTTTTGAGAAGAGACATTGACATTAAAGGATTGAATAAGGGGTTCATCATCATCAACTCGTCTTAACGACTGTGCTTATTTTTCTTCAACAACAGGATAACCATCTCCCCTCTGCTGCTCAGCAAGACCGTTATCATAAATAATTGGTGGTAACAAATCAGTAAATCTAGTAGTTAACACTTGGCAAAATGGAAACTGAATTATTTTTTTCTCTTTTTTGATTCCTTTTATTATAAAATCTGCTGCCTTTTCAGCGGTAGTAGCACCATGTCTATGGTAATTTTCTATCATAGGTGTTAATACAGAACCTGGTTTAATTGTAATAAAACTAATATTGTATTTGCGTTTAGCTTCAGTTCTAAGACTTTCTACAAACCAGCTAACAGCCGCTTTGCTTGCGCCGTAGGCGCCCCAACCAGGCACTCCTCGCTTATCAGGCAAAGTAGACGTAACCGCTATAAAGCCTGATTTTTGTGATTTCATAATTGGAAGAATATAATCTATAAAGTAGACATTGCCTAGAAAATTAATTTCTATAGAATCCTTTATTATATTACTATCAAAGGTTTCAATTGGGTTTGGTACTAACACGCCAGCTGCTAATATTGCTACATCTATTCTTCCAAATTTTTTATGCGTGAGAGCAACAGCTTCTTTGATATCTTCTTTGTTTTTGACATCGCATCTTCTGTAAATACATTCCGTTGTTTTCGTAGTTATCTTGTTTGAAAGTTCTTCTAGTCGGTCTTCTCTTCTAGCAAAAAGTGCTAGTTTACATCCTTCTTTTGCCAGTTGTTTTGCTATTTCTTCACCCATGCCGCCTGTGGCACCGGATATAAGTACAACTTTTCCAGCGAAATTCATTTTTTCAAAGTCTCCGTTAGTTTGTGGTATAATTATTCATCTTATATCAGATTTGGCACATAACCTTTATATACTAATTCTATAATGCCTTATTCCCTGTCTATAACCAGACACAAATCGGGCAATTCCCCCGGAATCCCGGCATCAAACAGCAAAGAAATCTGTTTTCGGCTGTTTGTGAAATGTCACGGTTTAGGCATAGTGTATGAACAAAATTTATCATACATGCGATACAAAATGATTTAGAGGTT
>JBFYMH010000089.1:0-3207 GCA_041305005.1 Thermoplasmatales archaeon
AAACATAATACTCGAACTTTTGGCTATCACTCAATGGGGATCGCTTGATTATCTTATCATTGATATGCCGCCAGGATTAGGTGAGGAAACACTCGACGTCATCAGACTAATTAAAAGAGCCAAATTCATAGTCGTGACTACACCATCCAAAGTTGCCATGGGTGCTGTAGATAAACTACTAAAAATATTAAAAGAGATGAAAACACCGACGATAGGAATCATGGAAAATATGACGATGGCAAAAAACCAGTTCATAAGAAATGAAATATGTCAGATGAAACTGAAGTATCTCGGATCCATATCATTTGATCCTAACCTAGAATCAACGGTTGGCGACGTTAACAAAATTCTAAGAACTGATTTCATGCAGGATCTATCAAAAATCGTAGAAGAAAACAACCTTTAAATCAACATTTTTTATTAACCAGTTTTGAAGATGAACGGCAGCTACATTCTTTTAATTGAACTAGACGAAGACAATACAATTCAAGTCGGTAAACTCGGTAAAATATTTTTCAAAAAAGGTTTTTACGTGTACGTTGGCTCTGCTTTGAATGGGTTGGAACAAAGAATACAGAGACATATCAGAGACAACAAAAAAATTCACTGGCATATTGATTATCTTTTGAGATATGCAAGAACCATAGAAGTTTTTTACAAAGGAAGTAAGAGTAGATATGAATGTAAACTTGCAAACAAACTGGAGAATCTAGAACCTATTTCTGGTTTTGGTTGTAGTGACTGCAAATGTAAAACTCATCTATTCTACGGATCCAAAAAAGAAGTAGATGAAACAATTAAAAAACTAAAAATGATAAATTATGAAATAAATGCAAACACTTAAAACACATCATACACTTATATGAAAATCCCGGAGGAATACTATGGTTGTAGCAGTTATTTATGTTACTACTAATAATATACAGACCGCTAGAAAGATTTCACGTGTTCTTGTTAAAGAAAAACTTGTTGCATGTGTAAACATCATCCCAAAAATAGAATCAATATATCGGTGGGAAGGCAAAGTCGAAAAAAGCAAGGAAGCTGCTTTTATTGCAAAAACAGTTGAGAGTAACGTTAAAAAAACAATATGTAGAATAAAAGAGCTTCATACATATGATGTGCCAGAAATCATTGTTCTTCCTATTGTTGGTGGTTTAAAAGAATATTTGAATTACATTGTAGATGAGACAAAATGCGACTAGTTTCATTAGTTTCAAGCGGTATAGATTCACCTGTTGCTACGTATCTTCTCTCAAAAAAAGCAGATGAAATGATATTTGTACATGCAGACAACAGGCCGTTAACTGATGATCGCGAAGTGGAGAATTTTGTTTTGATTGCAAAACATCTTAAAAAAATCGTCGGCAGTAAAATCAAAGCGTATATTGTTCCTCATGGGGACACACTTATTTCTTATAAACAAAATTCTAACAACAGATTCACATGTGTTGTATGTAAACGGATGATGGTCCGTTATGCAGAAGTTATTGCGGAAAATGAGCATGCTGACGCGATTGTAATGGGCGACTCGCTTGGCCAAGTTGCTTCTCAAACCCTGCAGAATATTCGTGTTGTTGAACAGGCAGTTAAAATCCCAATATTGAGACCTTTGATAGGTTTAGATAAAGAAGATGTTGTTCAAATAGCAAGAGAGATTGGGACTTATGATCTTTCAATTTTAAAATCAGATGGTTGTAAGGCAGTGCCTTCTAAGCCGTCTACTCGTGCTAAACTCGATCAGGTTTTGTCTGAGGAAAAGAGAATCGATGTCGATAGTTTAGTTAAAAAAGCAGTGCATGATGCTATTTTGGTGGAGCTTTAAATAATACTTTTTTTGGTAAAATCGAAAGCTTTAAAAACCCAGCATTCATACAACATGATGTAGATATTAATTTTTGAAATACAATATGTTGTATCTATAGACTATCCAAAGTGATGGGGTATGAACTGTCCTTATTGCAACCATATAGAATCCAAAGTAACAGACTCCCGCGATACAGGGGCCCTATCAATTCGTAGAAGACGAGAATGTCTCAAATGCGGTAAGAGATTCACAACATACGAATCAATAGAAATGTCACCAATCTATGTAATAAAAAAAGATGGACGGCATGAAAAATTCGATAGAAACAAAATAAAAAACGGCATAACGAAAGCTCTCGAAAAACGTCCAGTCAGTCACGAAAAAATAGAAGAAATTGTAGACTCAATAGAAGAAAAAATAAGAAGATCAGGTAAAGAAGAAATTGAAACCTCGCTAATAGGGGAGTATGTTATGGATGCCTTAAAACAAGTTGATCATGTCGGATACATACGGTTCGCATCTGTGTACAGATCATTTACTGACGTTAATTCATTCGAAAAAGAAGTTAAAATTTTGATGAAACAAACAATAAACAGGGAGAGATAAAGGATGATAAGAAAAATTAAGAAACGAGATGGGAGGGTTGTTGATTTCAACCCTGTAAAAATAACAGATGCTATTTGGAAAGCAGCACAAGCGGTTGGTGGTAAGGATTACAGAAAATCAGCGCAACTGACAGACAAAGTTCTAGACATGTTGGAGAAAACGTTGAAAAAAGGCGAGATGCCGACAGTTGAGCAGGTACAGGACAGTGTTGAAAAAGTTTTGATTGAAGAAGGCCATGCAAAAACAGCAAAAGCCTACATTTTATACAGAAAACAACATCAAGACATGAGGGAGATCGGCGGTTTACTAAAAGACATTGATGTTGTTGACGGCTATCTTAGTATGATGGACTGGAAGGTGAAAGAGAACAGTAACATGTGTTATTCCCTCCAGGGTTTAAACGTTTATGCAACAGAAAACATTGTTTCTCATTACTGGCTTAATAAGATTTATCCCCCTGAGATGGGTGAGGCGCATACTCATGGAGATTATCATATTCATGATCTTGGTACACTTGGGGCATATTGTGTTGGATGGGACCTTAAAGATTTGTTGTTGTTAGGTTTCAAAGGCGTATCGGGAAAGATTGAGAGCAAACCTGCAAAACATTTCAGTACAGCACTCATGCAAATTGTAAACTATCTTTATACTCTGCAAGGGGAAGCGGCAGGTGCGCAGGCTTTGTCCAATTTTGATACATTGCTTGCACCATTTGTTGATAAGGATGATCTTAAATATGAATCTATTAAGCAGGAGATGCAGAAGTTCTTGTTCAACATGAATGTCCCTACTAG
>JBFYMH010000090.1:0-8875 GCA_041305005.1 Thermoplasmatales archaeon
CACGAGAAGCCTTGGATGAAGACCATAACTTCACAGGTTGTTTGATAGTTCATAGTAGATGTGAAAAGCCGGGTTTCAGAGTTAATAGATATCACATATTTTATATATAATTATTTAAAAAACAGAGGCTTTTATTTATATATTTATAATCTGAATCCATCTGTCTGATAATATGGAAGAAATCCCGGCTAATTTGGAATTACTATTCGTCGCTGCGTTCATTTTAGATATACTCATAGGTTACAGAGCATACATCTTTTTTAAAAAACGGCTCTGTAGAAAACATGCACAGTATGTTTTAACCACTGAGTTCACAGAGAACACAGAGAATGAGAATAGTTGTCCATCTCCGTGAACTCTGTGTACTCCGTGGTTGCTCTGCCCACAGTTGAGGATGACATAAAACTGGAGCTGACCAAGGTCAGTTCATATAAAAAGGGAATGGTGCAGATCCATTACAATGTTATTGGATAGAATTGATAAGAGGAGGGATCATAACGATAGAGTCAAGATGTGGTCTTTTATGTAGTGAGTGTGAATATCGGGAACCAATGAAGTGTGATGGCTGCGTACAAATTACAAAGCCATTCTGGGGAGAGCAGTGTTCTGTCAAGTCATGCTGTGAAAGCAAGAAACTTGAACATTGTGGAAAATGTGATGTTTTCCCATGTGCCATCCTGATACAATTTGCCTATGACAAAGATCAAGGAGACAACGGCAAAAGGATAGAACAGTGTAAGAAGTGGGCATGGTTCTGATGATTATTTGGATTTACTTCAGATGAAGAAAAAATGAAAGCAGTAAAAAGGCGTGACGCTCCTACTACCATATGTTCAATGGTACAACACGGACAGGAAAGAATACTTTGCTGTGGTTTCAAGGGCGGGATTCACTCAGAAAGCGAGGGGGCTTGCTCAAGAGAAGGGAGTTTTGCTGTTTGATTGGAGGACGTTGGGAAAGTGTTAGGTAAAAGGATGCAAACGTACAATTTTACAGAAAATCCCCCAGTTCCCACACAAGAAAACCGTCTTTCTCAAGCGACTCACGGCCTTCTATTTTCCTGGCAGCTATCCCGGTCCTGAATTCCATCCCGGATACTCCCTCGACCATTTTGACCTTCTCTGCAACAGAGTTGAGAATATGCTTCGCTTCATCCCCTGTAAGTTCCCTGTTCTTTATCTCAACTGCAAGGACCTTTCGTTTTTCGCGGTCTATCCCCAGGATATCGATCTCGTCTCCCCGCCGGTTCCACCAGCTTCCGATTTCCCGATAGTCGGAAGCGATTTTATCGGTTATCAGTTCCCTGAACATGTCCTCGAAAACCTTCCCTGTGTAGCTCTGCCATTCCTGCAGGACCTTCTCTATCATGGAATTGTAGTTGCCTGCCATGTACTGACTTAATGCGGGATACATGAAGCGGCCGTAGAATCTGAAAAAGTTGTCTTTGAGGAAATACCGGCCTCTCTTGCTCTTTTTCGGACTGTCCGTGACCGGTATCCGGTGTTCCACCACGCCTAGCAGGTCTATAAGGTCATAGAAATAAGGCGATAGCGAACTTGAGGACACGTGTGTCATCTCCGATATCTCGCTCACGGAGCATTTGCCCTGTGATATCGCGGATATGATCTCATAATAAGTGGAGTGCTCCTTGCCGAATTCCTCGATGAGGATGTCCCTGATCTCACCTTTGAGCGGTGCGAACTCGCTGAACACGAGCTTCTCAAGCGCATCGCGGAACCCTGTGCACTGGTATTTTTCGAAGAGGCGGTAATAGTAGACAGTTCCCCCGAAGAGGAAGTACAGGTTCAGCTTTTCCTGCATGTCCGCGATGCCCATGTCACTAAGCATTGTGAAGGTCTCGCAGACGGTGAAGGGCCGCAGGGTCAGGATGTTGTCCGCCCGCTTGAAGAGCGGAGCCTGCGCCTCGATGAAGATCTTGCGTATCATTCCGATGGAAGAGCCCGATACGATGAGGAACACCCTGCAGTTGTCCGCCTTCATGTCCCAGTACCGCTGTAGCTGGGTGATGAAAGGAGGATACACCTTAAGGAACCTCTGGAACTCGTCGATGGCTATCACCAGATCCCGGTCGTAGGACGTGACGAATTTGAGGAAATTCTCCGGCTCCTTAACATTGATGTAACCCGGCAGGTCCATCTCCTCCCTGACCAGCCTGTCGAACTCTTCCATAAGTATGTCGATGCTCTTGTTGCTGTCAACAAAGAAGTAAAGCGCCTGCCTGTTTTTGCTGAACTGCCTGATAAGTTCGGTCTTTCCGACTCTTCTTTTGCCGGTTATTACAAGGAAGGATGGCTTGCTTTTGTCGAGGAGGGACATAAGGGCGAGTTCCTTCTCGCGGTTGTAGAATTGCATAATGATTATTTTTGTAATCATTATATTTATAATCGTTGTTTGAGCAGAAGTGCGAAATATGTCTGATAATAAACCGGAGAAATTTAGAGAGATACAGGATGAATTGAGTTTGCAGACATATAAATTTTTATTATTCAGTTGGGCGCCAGCACATTATCTCGATATCAATTAATACAATAAAAACAAAATGTTAAGTGCATATGTCCCCATTACTCGAACCTGAGACAACAATGAAATACATTCAACAGCTCCATGTGCTGTTGCCGGAACTGGAAGACAGGTTCAAGGTTAGATCTCTTGCTGTTTTCGGTTCTTATGTAAGGGGAGAGCAGACGGATGCCAGTGATCTTGATGTATTGATCGAGTTCAATGAAACCCCTGGCCTTCTAGAATTCATCGAACTTGAAAATTATCTTTCTGACACTTTGGGGGTCAAGGTGGACCTGGTGCTAAAAAGTGCCTTGAAGCCTAATATTGAAAAGTACATATTGAATGAGGCAGTACCGGTATGAAAAAAGGGCGCCAGACTACTGACTATCTAAATGATATCCTTTATGCCATTAGCAAACTGGATGATTTTATCCAGGGTTTAACTTATGAACAATTTATGGAGGATGAAAAAACACAGTTTGCTGTTATCCGAGCAATTGAGGTCATAGGCGAAGCTACAAAAAACATCCCTGATTCGATCAAAGCCAACCATACCTCAGTTCCCTGGAGAAATATTTCCGGAATGCGCGACAAACTCATACATGCATACTTTGGAATCGATATGGATATCTTGTGGAAAACGGTGACAAAAGAAGTACCCACCATCGAACCTAAAATCCGCCAAATGCTTGAAGAATTCAAATAGTTAAGGATTCTTTTCAATTGTCCTATAGATTAGTATTGCAGAAAGATGATATTCAGGGTTTTGATGAAGATTTTCCTTACATGCCGATGGGAAGAGTCGACACGGTGAGAAAGACCCTGCAGTTGTCCGCCTTCATGTCCCAGTACCGCTGTAGCTGGGTGATGAAAAGAGGATGCACCTTAAGGAACCTCTGGAACTCATCGATGGCTATCACCAGATCCCGGTCGTAGGACGTAATGAATTTGAGGAAATTCTCCGGCTCCTTAACATTGATGTAACCCGGCAGGTCCATCTCCTCCCTGACCAGCCTGTCGAACTCGTCCATGAGTATGTCGATGCTCTTGTTGCTGTCAACAAAGAAGTACAGCGCGTCCCTGTCCCTGCTGAACTGCCTGATAAGCTCGGTCTTCCCGACTCTTCTTTTGCCGGTGATTACAAGGAAGGATGGCTTGCTTGTGTCAAGGAGGGACATAAGGGCGAGTTCCTTCTCGCGGTTGTAGAATTGCATAATGATTATTTTTGTAATAATTAGATTTATAATCGTTGTTTTGGTGGTGATGTAAACTGACTTGATATAATAGATAGAAGATTCGCAACTTAGATTGTAACAAACTTGTACCATCTTCAGCTAAACTTTTTATATATAAAGTAATTTAATTACAATCCACTATATAGATTTAACACTTTGGTTTTTGCGCCTATTGCAAAGCCCCTTCATATCTTTTCCAAAACAAATAAATATAAATTTGTTATTATATAATAATTGTAGCTAAAATGGTAACAGTACAAGGATGTTAAGATGAAAGTACTTCTTTACTTTGCTTTTTTTTGTTTGATTTTATTCACTTCTATTCAGTCAGTTAATGCTCAAGATGATTATTCCAAAATAAATGCATCTGAAATTTTGAAGCAAATTGAAATCGGGGAAGATGTCTACATAGATAAGCAAATAATTGTAGGTGAATTAAATTTAAGCAAAGCAAATGTAGTTAATGATGCAAACGGATTGAAAGTTATACAAAGTTCAATTAAAATTAGGGATTCTACTATAAATTCGGAAATTGATTTTTCTAATGTATTATTTGAAAAGGAAGTGCGAATAAGTTATTGCAATATAACACACGATGCAAACTTTAGCAACTCTCATTTTTTTCAAATTGTTGATTTTCGAAGTAGTAATTTTTTTACAGCGAATTATTCAAATGCAATTTTTGAAAATAAAGTACTATACGATCATGCATATTTTTATGTAGCTGATTTTAACAAAACGTTTTTTAAATCAGAAGCTCAGTTTGATAACAGTAAATTTACTCAAATTTTATTAACTGATGCTTACTTTAATGGAACAGTCTCTTTCAATTATGCAGTATTAAAAGGGTTTGGTGGTTTTTATGACCTTATTTTTAACAAATCAGTCAGTTTTTATTCCACAGACATAAGTAATTCAGCTGTTTTTGATAATGTAAGTTTCAAAGGCGATGCTTTCTTTTTTTCTCCTAAAGTAGGAAATGAAATTCTTTTTACGAAAACACATTTCTTAAATAATAGTGAATTCAAAGGTGATTTTTCTCCAAGCAACATTAGGTTCTCTTATGTTGATTTTAATGGTAAAGCTGATTTTAGCGACTCACAGTATAATAAAATAGATTTCAGTAAAACTACTTTTCATTCAGATGTGATATTAAATGAAACATCCTATGAGAAAATGTGGGTCAGCTGGAATTCAATCAAAAATAATTTGGTTTTCAATGGTCCAGCATATTTGAAATTAAGAGAAAACTTTATAGAATATGAAAAATATGAAGATGCTGATGATGTCTATTACAAGTATAGAATAGAAAGTAGAAAAAGAGATGAAAATAAAAATATATTTGATAAATTTTTTGAATGGATAATATTGGATATAACTTGTGGATATGGAGTTAAACCGAGTAAAACAATAAAATTTAGCGCATATTCAATAGTACTATTTGCATTAGTATATTCCACAGATATTAACTTAAAAACTATTAACTTAAGAACTATGATTCAAAATATTCTAATTAGACTTTCTTTTAGCCTAGGAGTTTTCACTCAAATGGCCCCTAAAAATGAGAGCTTAGAAACTAGGCATAGCAAGTTGATTATGATAGAAAAAATAATTGGTTGGTTCACATTGACACTATTCACAGTAATCCTAACTAATGTATTAATAAGACCTTAAAATCAAATTCAGCAAATATCTGAAATTGTGGCTCTGTAGAAAACATATTGAAATCAACATCTGCAGACAGAAATAGCAATTCTGAAACAGTACCTATAGAAATAGTTGAATAAAATCTCAATCTCATTTGTTCCTTGAATATAGAGGAATTCTACGTAGCCGATTATTCATAACCTAAATTTCATAGTATCTACTCTTGCAACATCGACTCCAATTCATGTAACTTACTTTTTCTAAAAGACGATACTTCTCTCATAAATTCAGCAAAACAGTTAAACTTGATATGCCAAAGTTCCTTACATCCTTCGGTGTATTCATCTAAGAAGTGGGAAGTTACTGGATAGACTAATTGTATTTCAGGATACATTTGCTTAAAAAAGAGAACTCCTAAGGTCTGTAATTTACTACCAGTAGGCGTGATTATGCACTTATGAGTGTATTTATACTTTTCATAGATGGCGTTAAGGCTTTCGATTGTCTCAACATAGTTAAAAGTACTAAGTTCTTTTCTGGAAATTCCTTTTATACTAGGATCAAAATCATTGTCTAATTCACGATTAATCCACTTTAAAGCTTCTAATCTCCAATGATCTTGTTCTTCCTTGGGCTTACCTTCAATTTTAAATAAATATTGAGGAGTGATTTCATTTAAAAGAGTAAACATATCTTTATAGTTAAAAGTAGGGAAAGCAATTAAGAATAAGGGATAATTTTGCATTGATGTACTTGACAATTCAGTTGTAGTTACAATATTGTAAACATTAGTTGTAAGAAAAGAAGGAATAGTGTCTTCAACATATATTTTCTTTTTCGATTCATACTCTTCTCTAAGAGGGTGGTAAATACCTGCCTCACAATAAACTATATGGACATTTCCTTCATAATTTTTTAATTTATATAATAAAATGACAATCAAAAATTTAGACATGCCTGAAATATCGACTATAATATTTTTTGTAGTACTACACTTTTCATAAATTGATGTGAAATCATCAGAAAAAGCTTCGGGATTATGACGATCGTAAGTAACCAACTCAATATCAGTTTCAACAGCAACTTTCTCAGATAATTCTTGAAACTTTTTTACATTGTTTTTTTCATCAAATGGCTCATAGATAATACCTACAACATTTTGAATTTTTATGTTGTCTTGATAGCATTTTTCTAAGAATGTAAAGCATCTATCTTCAAAGCCTGCAACCCCAACATAAACTGAGTCTTGTGGTATTTTAGATATATCTAGATTGACAATATTTGGAAAAAAATGGTAAAAGGATATATTATTCATCTACTAACTTCCTTTGTTTATCATCCAATAGATACTTTCCTTTTTTACCTAAACCTTTAGTAGTTCTAATTTTAGCATAGCTTTCTGGTTCATTTAGTAAAAGTAACAAGTCTTCTTCATCTAAGCGTATAGAATCTCTTTTACTTGGTGTTAGTTTAAACGTAGGAATAAGAATTCTTCTGAGATAAAGACGGTCTACGACATTACCTCTTTGACTTTTTCCCCTTATATCGCGAAGAAATATTCCATACTTAATAAGATTATCATACAAACGTTTTTGATCGCCTTCCAGATAAATTGTCTCTTGTAATTCAATTCTTGAAGCTTGGTGAGGAGGTTTAGAAGTAACATTTTTGGAATTTTCATTCATTAAATACCAATTTGCAATGTTACCGAATGCTTCGGTGATTTTTTTCATTTGAGGACCAAAATCATCTTCTGGAATGGCACCTATTTGCTGCAAAAAATCATTCCCGGCTTCTCTTATGGCTTTATCCTGCACATGAGTAGCTTTTGTAGAATCATTTTTATTATATTCTAAAGGAATTTCAACACCATCTGTAACTGAAAAATTATCAGGACCTACAGCTTCAAACATCCGTTTGATTAATTCTAGTATATTGGCTACATCACCCGAACATAAATCGACAATAGTACCCCAACCAGTATACTTTACCCTAGAGCCACTACGCAATTGACGTGCAAGATCGTTGTATGATTTGTAAGGACTATTTCCTAATATAGATCGTATATCATGATACATGGAATCAATGTTTTCAGAATTCTTCAGCCTATTGTTGATAACGTTCAGAAGGAAATCAGAAACAATTTCTGAATCTCCTTGAAGGAAATAACTACCTAAATCAACAACAACATACTCCCTGTTTTCAACCATATATTTGTCTTTTGAATTATATGGATAAAAAGTTACAATGCTTTCAGTAGATATTTTGAAAAAATGTTCTGCCCCTTCAGATGGAAATAATATAAAATCATTTAAAGTGCGCTGTAGTTCCACAGATACCGTTGGAAGAGAATAATCATCCAGAAGATAATAAATAGGTTTATCTTTAAAAATCTGTACAGAATCCTGCAAAAAGGTAGTGGTCTTTTTAATGAAATCAAGAGGTAGGAATTCAGGTTTCTTGACACCCTTTTTCTTGTTATACCAATCCCTTACAATGCTTTTTTCTTTTGAAACAAAAGCCATGAGATGTCGAAGAGAATTTGACCCAGCCGGCAGCGGTTGATATCTGCCAAAAAACTCTGCAAAATAATCTTGTATTGTATTAACTTCAAATTCACTAATTTTATCGTCATATTTTCTAAAAACTTCAGATAATAAATCGAGTATTTCATATAAAACACATAAATTGAAGTAATGTATTATTGCTTCTCTTTGATAATTTTTCAAAGACGAACGTAAATATGGAAAACCAAAATAAATATCATTGCAATGATAATAAATTCCAACAAAATTAGCATTAAATGCTTCTGTTTTACCCGCTAATATTTGAGCTTTAAGACTAAGATTTCGGAAAATTGTTGTTTTACCGCATCCACGTGGCCCAGTTAAAATGGTGTTATTTCTTCTTAACAGATCACCATATCCTGGAAAATTCTGCGAATATAAAAGTTGAAGTAGTTCAAAGGAATTTCCGATTTGCTCACATCGAAGATAGTCAAATGGATGAGTTAATTTTGTGGGTCTATTATTCCCAATCCTATTGTAATCACTATCAATTTTATGTAATAAAAGTAATAACTCATCAGGATTACGCACAAAAGTACCTATTGTTGGATTCCTCTCTAGTACTTTTTTCTGAATAAACTCTAAAAAATTATCATAGAAATATTTGTCTTTACCGTCAAGTTCTGAGGGATCAATTGTTTCTAGTAAATTGTAGCAAATACGAGCAAACTCTTTATAATCATCCTTAGGCTTTAAATCGGTAGTTGAACTTCCAATTCCAAAATCAGTTATTTTTATTTTAGGTTTAGGTTTAGAATCAATACGATCATCGATATAAATAATGGAGGATTCTGATTAACCCTCTGTTTTTTATGTCAACATAAACTCAAAGTGGCGTTTATTCATCTTATCTCAATTTTTGCTTCGTTTCTTTCATTTTTTCCTTGATTTTAGGATAGCTAC
>JBFYMH010000091.1:0-3268 GCA_041305005.1 Thermoplasmatales archaeon
TCATTAAGTCTCTGGAACGGATTAGAATAAGACCTGAGGCGTATGTGACAAAACTTATTGATGACCCAGGATATCGATTACGCGTTGGCGATTATAGGGTCATTCTTGATATCGAAAAAGAGAAACTCATCATCCTAGTTCTAATGGTTGGTCATAGAAAAAATATTTACAAAAAACTCTAAATTATTTTGTGCTAGGTGCAGGCCGTAGAATTACTCAGGGGGAGATTTAGATGCCGATTTACCGGTGAAAAATGTTTATAAGAGTGAAGTAGGTTTATAAGTTGTATAAAATGTTTAGGAAAAAACAATACTATGAAAAGGAAATGGAATGCTTAGCTTGCCACAAGAAAAGTAAACCAATTCTTGAGAAAAATACTATTAACCCTGGTATTGCAGGTTTTGGTAGGTTTGTAAGAGTTGGCTCTGGTCTAACTGGGGATAAAAAATATCAATTGATATGTCCTTATTGTAAAGCAATTATTGGTTTTAAATGAAATTGTAGGGTTTGAGGGAAGAAAAAATATAATTATTGGATAAGCAGGGCATATCTTTTTACCTTGGTGGAGGTGAAAAAAAACATACCCGCCTAACCGTTTTTTCGGAACGTTCAGTTTCTATTTAATCTTTTATATTTTTTTAAATTTTTTTGTTTTATGCGCCTACTCTAATGGGCTTTTTACGCCTTTTTAATAACGCCTTGATTTGTCTATTTTCTCCGAATATCATTTGATAAACTTTTATTGATGGGAAATGTTAATAACTATACTATTGCTTTTTGTTGTTCTTTGTAAGAAATGGTTAACTGATAAGGTTTTTATATGTGACCTACATTCCAAGCTTACATTCCATAAAAGGAATATATCTATGAAGGCTTCTAATAGGAGGCTAAAACATGGCGATGTATGTAAGATTTAAAGCACCAAAAGAATTGCAGGATTTAGCCTATGAGTTGATAGAAAAAGCTCGAGATAATGGGAAGATATGTAAAGGGGCTAATGAGACTACAAAACAGGTTGAGCGTGGACAAGCGAAACTTGTTGTTATGGCAGAGGATGTTTCCCCTGAGGAAATCCTTGCTCATATGCCTATATTGTGTGAAGAGAAAAACATACCCTATACGTATGTCCCTAGCAAAGAACAATTAGGTATCGCTGCAGGTATGGGCGTTAGCACAACCGCAGTGGCTGTTCTTAATCCTGGTAAAGAGAAAGCTGGTATCGAGAATATTGTAAAAAAACTAGAGGCAGTGAAGAAACAGGGTTAAAACAATGATAGAAGGAACTCCTTGTGAAGTTGTTGAAATCATCGACCGTACAGGCATGGCTGGCGAGGCTTATCAGGTTAAAGTCAGAGTTTTAGATGGTTTTGATAAAGGGAAGATTATTACTAGAAATGTGATGGGTCCCGTTCAACTTGGCGACATCTTGATGTTGAGTGAAACTCAGAGAGAAGCTAAGAGACTGGGTGGACCGCGTTAGAGGTTTATTGTTATGGTGGAGAGAAGAAAGTGTTCTTTCTGCGGAAATGAAATTGAGCCTGGTACTGGTAAAATCTTTGTTAAAAAAGATGGTACTGTACTCTATTTTTGTAAAGGTAAATGCAAGATAAATATGTTGGATCTTGGCCGTATACCCAGGCGTATTAAATGGACTAAATCCTATCTTGCTAAGAAGAAATAGATTGGTAGATATAAGATGCAGATTCAATTACCATATGGCAAAGGTAAACTGCCGTTGAATGTGCCTGACAAGAATCTTTTGGAGGTTGTTTTACCAAAAGAGGTTATTCATCCTGAGCAACCCAGTGCTCTTATAAGGAAAGCTTTGGATAATCCTATGGGTACTGATCGTCTTTCTGAGATTGCTAAACCTGGGGACAGGGTTGCTATAGTTGTTGATGATTACACAAGGCCTTGTCCGAATAAAGAGTTGTTACCGCCTGTTTTGGAGGAGCTTAAAACTGCTGGTGTCAATGATTCTGATGTGATCATTATTGTTGCTTGTGGTACGCATAAACCTCCGTCGTCATTTGATATGATCAAGGATATTGTTGGTGACAAAGTTTCACGTAATTACACTGTTATTTCAAACGATAGTACTAACGGTGATTTTGTTTCTGTTGGCCGGTCAAAACGTGGTAACAACCTTGAGGTTTTGAGAGATTATGTTGATGCTGATATCAAAATTCTTGTTGGTGATATAGAATATCATTATTTCGCTGGTTATGGTGGTACACGCAAGAGCATCCTACCAGGTATATCTTCTAATAACACTATTCAGAATAATCATAAGCTTATGTTCGAGGAACATGCTTGTACTGGTGTTTTGAAGGATAACCCTGTTCATCTTGAGATGAATGAGGCTTTGCATTTTGCTGGCTGTGATTTTGCTATAAGTGCTGTTCTTAATTCAAATCATCGTATAGTTGATGTATGGGCTGGGCGACCAGAATCTGTTCTTGATGCTGGTGTTAAACTCGTTGATGAGATGTACAAAAGAAAGGTTTCAACAAAAGCAGATATCATTGTTATAGCGGCTGATGGTTACCCGCATGATATCAATTTGTATCAGACGATAAAGGCTTTGCATACATCTATGCATGTTTTAAAAGAAAAAGGCGTCGTTGTCCTAGTGGCTGAATGTAAAGAAGGTCATGGTAGCCAGATGTATGTTGACTGGATGAAAAATCATAAAAACTCAAAAGAAGTTGAATCTGCTCTTAAGAAGAATTTTATTATGGGCGCCCATAAAGCATATTATCATTTCAAGGCTATTGAAAACCATCCTGTCATTTTTGTTTCCAATATGGACAAGAATGATGTTGAGAACATTTTCAAATTTAGATATGCGCAGAACCCGGATGAGGCTCTTAAAAAAGCGTTTGAGCTGGCTGGTAAAGACGCGAAAGTTTTAGTTGTTCCAAATGGTACCACCACTTTCTTGGTATAATATTTATATAACACCTATACGTTTTTTTTGTTAAAAAATTGGTTTCAATTCGTTGGAGGTAAAATTGTATGAGTGATATTGAGCTTAAAACCGTTGAAATAGAAAAACCAGATGATATTAATTTTATTCTTGGACAAACACATTTCATTAAATCAGTTGAAGATTTGTACGAAGTTATGGTTAACTCAGTACCAAATGGGAAATTCGGCATAGCATTCTGCGAAGCAAGCGGTGCATGCAAAATAAGAAGTGAAGGAAATGATAAGGATCTTAAAAAACTCGCAGAAAAAAACGCGTTGAACCTAGGCGCAGGGCATT
>JBFYMH010000092.1:0-3594 GCA_041305005.1 Thermoplasmatales archaeon
GAAATGTTTTCTCAGGACGATTAAGATTTTCAACAATGTTTCTAGTGGTATGAATCGCTTCAATGTCATCATGAGCATAATGGTCTGTGACACCGCTCTGTTTACAGTGTACATCAGCGCCGCCAAGGTCCTCTGAGCTAACCTCCTCACCGGTAGCAGCTTTGACCAATGGTGGTCCACCAAGGAAGATAGTACCAGTTCCTTTAACAATCACGGTCTCATCAGACATAGCTGGAACGTAGGCACCACCAGCCGTACAAGAACCCATAACAACAGCTATCTGCGGTATAAGCATAGAAGACATCTTGGCTTGGTTGTAAAAAATTCTACCAAAATGTTCTCTGTCAGGAAATACTTCATCTTGCATTGGTAGAAACGCGCCACCAGAGTCAACGAGATAAATACATGGTAGATTATTCTCCATCGCGATTTCTTGTGCACGTAGATGTTTTTTCACTGTCATGGGATAGTATGTACCACCTGTGACGGTTGCATCGTTTGCAACAATTATTACTTCTCGTCCGTGCACTATACCAATGCCCGTTACAATACCAGCGCAAGGCGAGTTGTTATCATACATATCATGGGCTGCGAGTGTGTTGAACTCCATAAAAGGGGTGTCTTGATCTAGGAGGTTTTCTATACGCTCACGTACAAGCATCTTATTACGTGATTTGTGTAGCTTAATTTTCTCTTCGCCGCCGCCCTGATAAACAATAGAGATTTTTTGTTTAAGATCTTTAGCAAGTTTTTCATAATGAGCAAAATTATCTTTGTATTCCTTGCTTTTAGTATCAATCCTGCTTTCTATAACATCCATAAAAAAATCATTCCCCCTTACCACTTTTTACGAGATCAACTGTTGTCTGACCTATTTCAATCTGATCGTTTTCCTTGAAATTAACTTTTTTAACCTTGCCATTGTACGGCGCTCGTATAAGGTACTCCATTTTCATAGCCTCTATAACCATGATTACATCACCGGTTTTAACCTTGTCACCGTTTTTCACTTTCACGCTAACAATCTTTCCCGATATGGGTGAGTTCATGTCACCTTCTTCTTTCTTCTTTGTTTTCTTACTACCGGTGAGCTCAACTTTTTTTACGCTGAAAACATCTCCGTCTACAAACACAAACTTGTCTTTGTCACTCTCAGTTATCACACTTTTTATAACACGGTCACCAAGTTTTATTTTCAGTGCACCAGGTTTTATCTCCTCAGCCTGAACAGTGTACTCTGTGTTGTCGTACATTATGAAATAATGATCTTCTCTGCGCTCAACTACCACGTTGTAAACATGGTTGTTGTGCTCGTAGTTTATGAACATTATACACCAGCCCCCATGCGCCATCTGCCAACATGTTTCCACGGTGAGTGTGGATCAGCTTCTTTGAATCTAACGTACTCTTCTCTTTTTGAATGCATGGAATCAAATACTGCTAGTGAGATAACAGCATCAACTGGTAGCCCTCTTTTTGCTATGGTCCAGTCCTTGAAATAATTTTCAATGAAATGTGTTGTTATGTTTCCTCTTCTAAATTCTTCGTGTTCTAAAACTTTTTTCAAAAAAGGTATGTTGGTTGTCACACCTAGTACAACGTAGTTAGAGAGCGCCCTTATCATTTTATCAATACCGTCTTTTCTGTTTTCGCTGCTAACAGCTAGTTTAGCAAGCATCGGATCATAATATGGTGTGATTTTCATACCTGTCTCTACGCCGCTATCGTTTCTAACATTTGGTATGTTTGGTGCATCAACTTTTTCTAGGGTGCCAACGCTTGGTAGGAAACCATTTGATGGATCTTCTGCGTATATACGGCATTCTATCGCATGGCCTCGTTGGTGAAGATCTTTTTGTTTAATTGTTAGTTCCTGGCCATCTGCGATGCGTAGCTGCCATTTAACCAGGTCTATGCCTGTGGTCATTTCTGTGATAGGGTGCTCTACCTGTAGACGTGTGTTCATTTCCATGAAATAAAAATTATGGTTACCATCTATCATGAACTCTACAGTGCCAGCGTTTGTGTAGCCAACTGTTTCCGCTGCTTTGACAGCTGCTTTTCCCATTTTTTCTCTTAGTTGAGGTGTCATAACAGGCGATGGTGTTTCTTCTATGATTTTTTGGTGTCTTCGCTGTATTGAGCATTCTCTTTCAAACAGATGTATAACGTTACCGTGCTCGTCAGCTAAAATTTGGAACTCTACATGTCTTGGTTTGTCCAGGTATCTTTCTAGGAAGACTGTGTCGTTTCCGAAAGCTGATTTTGATTCACGTTTTGCGCTTTCGATTGCTTGTTCAATTTGTTCTTCAGAGTGTACGATTCTCATGCCTTTGCCGCCGCCACCAGCAGCTGCTTTTACTAAGAGTGGGAAACCGATCTTTTTACCTTCCTTGATTAATGTAGTGTTATCTTGTTTTAGGCCATGGTAACCTGGTATAACTGGTACACCTGCTTTTTCCATTGTTTTTTTTGCAGATATCTTGTCACCCATCATAGCGATAACTTTGGCTGTTGGGCCTATGAATTTTATTCCCTTGTCGCTGCATGCTTGTGGGAAGTCAGGGTTCTCTGCTAGGAAACCATAACCTGGGTGGATTGCCTCGGCACCAACAGACTGGGCGGCCTCTATCATCTTTGATATGTTAAGATAGCTCTCAGATGGTGCTGGGTCGCCTAGGTTTATTGCTTCGTCAGCAAGGTTTACATGTGGTGCGCTAGCATCGACCTCTGAGTAGACAGCAACTGTTTTAATCCCCATTTCTTGGCAGCCGTGTATTATTCTGACCGCGATTTCTCCACGGTTTGCTACAAGAACTTTTTTGAACAATTTTTTTAACTCTCCCATTTAGGTTTTCTTTTTTCCAAGAAAGCGTTCACACCTTCTTGTCCTTCGTCTGATACTCTTAGCTCAGCGATTTTCTTTACAGTGTATTTTTTGTAGTTTTTTTCATCTAAGGTTTCGTAATTGTTTGTAAGGTTTTTGATTTCTTTAACAGCGTTTGGTCCTGAGGATTTGATTAGGTCAACGTATTTTTTAACAGTTGAGTCGAACTCGTTTTCTTGTGCGACATAGTCGATTAACCCTATTTCTTTTGCATGATTGGAATCAAATCTCTCACCGGTTATGAACAGTCTTCTCATGTTAGCTACGCCAATGCGTTTTACAACAAATGTTGATATAACCGCTGGTATAAGACCTAGTTTTACTTCGCTGAAAGCAAACTTTAGATCAGGTAAAGAGATGCTAATGTCACAAGCCGCTATAAGTCCAAGTCCGCCACCAAATGCTGCACCGTTTATACAACCTATGACAGGTTTTTTGCAGTTGTAAATAGATTCAAACAAGTCAAGGAGTAGTTTGCTATCTTTTATGTTCTCTTCTTTTGAATAGCTTACCATGCTTTTCATCCAGTTGAGGTCAGCACCTGAGCAGAAGGATTTGCCGTTACCAGTTAGTATAATGACTCTCACGTCTTCGTCGTTGTTTAGTTCTTTAAAAATTAGTGTGAGCTCTTTCATCAACTGCTCGTTCATAGCATTGTGAACATCAGGTCTGTTAAGAGCAACAGTAACAACATTTTTTTCTCTTCT
>JBFYMH010000093.1:0-8266 GCA_041305005.1 Thermoplasmatales archaeon
TTAAAATGCAGGGGTAGCCAAGCTTGGCCAACGGCGCAGGACTTAAGATCTAATCATCAAAAGGGTTCGATGAGATATCCTGTCTCGCAGGAGTCCAAGGGTTCAAATCCCTTCCCCTGCACTCATATAGTTCCAAAATAAAAAGAGAAGGACGGATTAGTATTGATTATATTTTGCTATTTTCAACAGAGCATATATCTAAAGAATGCTCAGCATGTTCGGAATCCAGTTGTAAATTAAAAGTCAACTCCCCGTTCACCTGTGTAAAATCACATTCAACGCCATTAAATGTAGCAGAATATGTCTTCGAATTATCTGGCATCTGTATTACAAGATTGGTTGTTCCTGTTCCTTCCAAAATAATTTCTGCATTATTTGAGTTGTCAACTTCAGATGTTGCAGATAAAACAACGATATTTGTGTTTGATATTGATTTAATATTTGGCGTATTGCAATAGGTATAAGTAAAGTCAGCATAAGATGGTTCTTCCGGGTTTGTAAAAAGTATGGGGCCGTTACCGTAGAGTTTCAATTGAAGATTATACCAATCATTTACATCATCCATTTGCCAAGATATACGAAAATCTTTAGTTGCCCATCTATACACGGTCATATTCAATATTGATTTCAGAAGTAGGCTTCTCAGATTTAGAAGTGGCTTGGATTCATCCATTTGAGCACCCAAGTCTTTTTGTATGCCAATTTTTCCTACAATTCCTAATTTAAATCTAAATAAACAATGTATGTAAATATCAGTTAGAATTGATATCGGATTTTTCGTTGGTAGTTCATCTGGAGAAAATTGAATAAAAGAACCACACCAGCGAATTTCTTCCTGTGTCGGTGGTTCAAGAAGCAAAGAACCACTATCATGACCATTTCCTATTGGTTGATCATGTGTTGGAAGATCATCCCTGAAATAATATCTTACTTTTTCAGTACCAGAAGAGCCAACAAAATAATAAAAAATATTTTTTTCTGCATTGTTATCTAAATCAGCAATATCCACAATTAATGAATACATCCCAGTCCTTGTTGCAGTGAATTCTCCTACGATTTTATCTCCAATTCTTTGACATGAAACATCTTCCTCAGAAGGTATGGTGTAAACCTCATAATTACAGAAAGATACAGGTTTGCCATCAGAATCAGATACTGAAACTTCAAAACTTACATCATCGTTAAGATTTACTACAGGGTTATAATCAGTTAGATATATCTTAAAAGACTGATTACTTTTTGTGCTAGTTTCTTCTAAATTAAATGCTGATACTGCGGCCATGCCTGTTAGCAAAAACATGCTTATTATTCCAATTGCCATTATTTTCTTCATATTTCATCAATTAAATAATTTTATATTATATAGTTTATTTAATTAGTATATAAACTTTATGAAACAAGTATCCTGCAACAAAGCAAGACAAAATAGGTTTTATCCAACAGGAGAAAACCATATTTTTTACCGGTAATTTTACCGGTAATCATGGGTTCAAATCCCTTCCCCTGCACTTTTTTAAAATATTTAACAAGCAATATGACAATAGTTTTAAAACATGTTTTGGGATTAATATTAATGGGATAGGATGATGAAAATAAAACCAAAGCAGATAGGATTTCTTTTATTGTGTGTTCTTATTGGTTCTTTACTTATGAGTATCACTTTTATTATGGATGCTTCAGGTGAGAAAAATAGTTTAGGTTTTATTCAATGGGGATATGCGATTCCACCAATTGTTGTTGTACTAATATTATTTATGATTGGAGTAGGATGTGGAGCATTAGTAATTTATCTAACAAAAATCTCAAATAGCCGTTACGTTTTTTTCACAAGTTTATTTACCGGAATTATTACTTTATTTTTTTATGCTATAATAACACTTTTAGTAAATTGGGAGTATATATTCTCACCAAAAATGCAACATTATGCATGGAGTGGAGCGATGGGCTATATCGGTGATGCATTATTAATTTTATTAGTTGTGCCATTTGCTTATGGACTTTATATTTTACCAGGTTTTTTAGTTGGAGGATTTCTCATTAAGAAAATTAAAACTTCAAAAGAAAATCAAATTTAGTCTTAGTCATTATTTAAGAAGAGTGGTAATTTTACCGGTAATCATGTGTTCAAATCCCTTCCCCTGCACTAATTTTTTACTATCAGTTATTACTGGCCTTTTTCCTCTTATTATATCTATTTTGATAAAAGCCAAAACAACCCAACATAACGAAGTAACTGATTACCAGGACATACCCATAGAATTTGGATATGATGTACCCGTACCAATTCACGGCTATGCTTCCAATTTGAAGGAGTATAAGGTATACTATTAAACCAGCGGGCCAACGATTGGGGTGATGTTGAGGTTTCTTTTTAGTAATTAAACGATACCAGAGGTCATAAACCAGATAGATGATTATTGGAAGCCCCGCAATTAAGCGTCCAATATCGCTTCCATTTAGAAGATTCACTGTCCATAAAGCAACAAATGGGACCAACAGCAAACTAAAGACTGGGGCAAAAATCAATTCCAGTTTATCACGTTCATAAGCACGCAACAAATATACTAAACACAAGAAAAGATAATATATAATTGCAGAAAAAACAACAAGATTATCTATTAAGGCCTGGTCCATTATATGATGCTCCTGAATTAGTTATGCAATAATCCCTTAATATAATAAAGATTGTGTGAGGTCTATACTTAAGGCAACAGGAGAAACACTATAATTTTTACCGGTATTTATGGGTTCAAATCCCTTCCCCTGCATACATTTTATTTAAAATGATTTTTTTAAGTATTTTTTCAATTATTATTTTATTGAATTTCGTTGCTTCTTCGCCGTTTGGAGCATGTGCCGATTTTTCAAACCAAATGAATTCCTTTTTAGGTGCTTTTAATACGTCAAAATAATTCTTTGCGAGTTCTGCTGACCAATTGTAATCATGTCGTCCCATTAAAAAGTAGACAGGCACTTTAACTTCAGGGACTTGCTCAGATAAATTAACTGTTAACAATTCTTTCATCATAGTCTTTGTAGAAAAGAAATTACCTTGCATTATTCTGATTAAATCCAGGATAGTGTATTCGGGTTTCAACTGAGGCAAGTATTTGAAAAAATCTTTAACAAGAGACCTGTATCCGCTAACATTGTATATTAAACCTCCATATTTTGCTACAAGTCCATACACTCTCATTTTTGAAAGATATCCTCCTTTATAGAAATTAGCATAAGGAGGTTGCATCCCCTTAAGAGGAGGACCAATTTTTTTTAAAGTTTTTACTGTTTTTTTATCGCCCAATTCCTTTGATTTATTGAGAACAAACTGATACATTCTTTTTTCAGTTTCGACTGTATTGCTTGCCTGACCGACACCGATATACGCATGAAATAACTGTGGATATCTTTGAACAGTCATTATACCAAGAACACTTCCCCAAGAATGCCCCATCAAACATATTTTTTCCTTATTAAACCGTTTACAAAGTAATACTATCAACTCATGCAAATCAGAAATAAATTGTTCAATAGTCATGGATTCTTTTGGTATATGCCATGAAAATGACTTACCCGCTCCTCGCTGTTCCCATTGAACAACAATGAAATAGTCCTCCAAAGGAGCCTGAAAATGTCGGAATAACGGCATCACCGGAGTTCCTGGACCACCATGAAGATAAAGCAAAATAGGATTTTGAACATCTTTTGCTCTGATAGATATCCATTGGTTGATACCACCAAGAGATATTTTTTCAAGAGTTACGATACCATCTTGCATTAGTTCATCCTTGTTATAATTAAAAATGAAATCATCACTATAGTATAAAAAGGGTATTTCTTACACCGCTGATTTTGTTATTCAAATGACATTAAAAAGAATTTGACCTCCAACAGGAGAAAAATATATTTTTTACCGGCAATTTTACCGGTATTTATGGGTTCAAATCCCTTCCCCTGCACTTTTAAATCCAACCCCAAGTAATTAAGTTACTAGAACTAACTTGTTTATTTTAGAAAAACTTAGCAATCCGGGAGTTTTTCTCCTGTTGTGTAGAAAAATTTATATTGGAGTGCACCTTCTTTGCTTAAAATTGCCGTTCTTTGGTGGGAGCGAAAAACATGAAACAAAATGATGTTGAGTTAAAAGTATCAGAGGCGTTTCAACAAGATGTAGGCTATGGCAGAGCAAGAATTGATAACGAGACAAGAATAGAACTAGAGCTTTCAATAGGAGATGTTATTGAAATAGAAGGAACAAAGACAACGGCAGCCATTGTTTGGAGAGCACACCCATCTGATGAGGGAAAAAAGATAATTCGTTTAGATAATTTAACCAGAAAAAACGCAGGGACCGGTTTAGGCGATCGTGTAAAAATCAGGAACTCCACTGCGAAAGAGGCGAGAGATGTTACCCTTGCACCGTTGATTTCTGAGGGACAACAAATCCAATTTGGTACAGGCATTGAGATTTTAGTAAAGAAAGGATTGTTGAAACGGCCTCTCACAAAAGGAGATGTTGTTATCATACCTGGTATTGCATTGTTTGGTAGTTCTCTTCCATTTATTGTTATTAACACGTCACCTAGCGGCATTGTATTAATCAACGAAGAGACTTCAATAACTGTTAAAGAAGAGGCCGCTAAAACCGCTGAGCTTGAAGGCCCAAGGGTTAGTTATGAGGACATAGGCGGTCTTACCAATGAGATTCTTAAAGTCAGAGAGATGATAGAGCTCCCGCTTAAACATCCTGAGCTTTTTGATAGGCTTGGCATCGATCCGCCAAAAGGAGTTTTACTTTACGGGCCACCGGGGACTGGAAAGACTCTTATTGCAAAGGCGGTTGCAAACGAGTCGGGCGCTAGTTTTTATACAATTAACGGCCCGGAAATCATGAGTAAGTTCTATGGTCAGAGCGAGGAAAATCTAAGGAAGATTTTTGAGGAAGCTGAAAAGAATGCCCCTTCGATTATTTTCTTGGATGAGATTGATGCGATTGCACCAAAACGTAGTGAAGTCCATGGTGAGGTTGAGAGGCGCGTCGTGTCTCAGCTGCTTACTTTGATGGATGGTTTGAAAGGCAGAGGGAAGCTGATTGTCATTGGTGCTACTAACATACCTGAGTCTATTGACCCTGCGTTGAGAAGACCTGGTCGTTTTGATAGAGAAATAAGAATAGATGTACCTGATAGAAACGGTCGTAAGGAGATTCTGCAGATTCATACCCGTGGTATGCCTATGAGTGAAGACTGCAACCTTGACGAGCTTGCTGATATCACTTATGGTTTCGTTGGTGCTGATCTCTCAGCATTGGCAAGAGAAGCAGCGATGAGCGCTCTGCGCAGATATTTGCCAGAGATAGATCTGGAGAAACCAATCCCTGTGGATATGCTTGAGAAGATGATAGTTACAATGGATGATTTCAAAAATGCACACCGAGGCATTGACCCATCAGCCTTGAGAGAGTTCTTCGTTGAAATCCCGAAAGTATCATGGGGAGACATAGGTGGTTTAGAAGAAGTAAAACAAGCATTGAGGGAGGCAGTGGAATGGCCGCTTACACAACCAGAGGTTTTCAAACGCATGGGAATCAACGCACCAAGAGGAATATTGCTATACGGGCCACCTGGGACTGGAAAAACAATGTTGGCAAAGGCAGTTGCTAGTGAATCAAAGGCAAACTTCATATCAATAAAAGGACCAGAGGTTTTGAGTAAATGGGTTGGAGAAAGCGAAAAGGCTGTTCGTGAATTATTCAAAAAAGCACGACAAGTAGCGCCAACAATAGTGTTCTTAGATGAAATTGATTCCATTGCACCTCGCCGTGGAGCATTTGAAGGATCACATGTAACTGAGAGTGTTGTAAACCAGTTATTGACAAGTATAGATGGTCTTGAGAGTATGGAGGGCGTCGTGATAATCGGCGCGACAAACAGACCCGACATTATAGACCCTGGTTTACTGAGACCGGGTAGATTTGATAGACTTATATTGATACCAGCGCCTGACAAAAGATCTAGACTCGAGATATTCAAGATTCATACAAAGAACATGCCGCTGGCAAAAGATGTTTCGTTAGAGGAATTGGCAGATAAATGTATTAATTATTCTGGTGCTGACATAGAAGGTCTTTGCAGAGAAGCAGCTATGCTTGCGTTAAGAAGTGACATAAAAGCAAAAGAAGTGAAGAGGGTTCATTTTGAACAGGCAATGAAAACCTTACGCGGTGGAATAACAGAGGAAGTATCGAAATATTACTCAAAAATAAAAGACGATCTTGGCAGCGGCCTAAGCAAAAAGGATAAAAAAGATAAAGATATACAATATATGTAACCCTATTATAATAAACTAGAGGATAATAAAAAAGGAGGGAAAAATAATGAAGATACTTGAAAATGATCTAAGAGGAAAAACAGTGATGACCGAGGAAGGTTTATACCTAGGAATTCTTAGGAATTCTACTGTTGACGAAAGAACAGGCGCATTGTTGGATATTCTTATTGAGCCATCAGAGGATGTAGATCCGCGTTTGTACCATCTTGACACGCAAGGTCATTTGATTTTCCCATTTGGAACAATAAAATCTGTTAAAGATGTAATAATTATTGGGATTTAAAAAACCTAAACAACTGTGGGGGTTTACTCCCTATTTTCTATATTTTTTTATTTTATGTTTTCTTTTAGGTTAAAACAAAATAGTTTTTAAAAAACGTGCATATGGGAGACCCCCTCATTTCGCATGGAACCTCATTAGTTGAGTATGTATTTTATTTAAAAAAAGTTGACGTGAGTATATTCGTATGGCTATGAATTTGGTAGTATTTGAATCTTCTGATTTTTAAAAATATATTATTGTAAAAATTTTAAAATTTATTTAAGGGGACATAAGTTTTTCCACAGGAAATAGGGGCCCCTCTATAGCTTTATTTTAACAGATAGAAACCAGAGAGAAAATTGTTTGGATTTTCTCACAAAATTAATATACTATACTTGTTTATGACACTGCGAGGGAGGAATCAATTTTACGAGAAAAAATACGGTAAACAGTGATATATTTGGCAAACTAATGAAGACAGATAGCCTGTTTGTAAACCGAGAAGTTATGAGACATACATACGCACCAGAAATACTGCCGCACAGGGAAAAAGAAATTAATTCTCTTGCCTCTGTTTTTGTGCCTGCTTTGCGTGGTGAGACACCATCCAACGTTTTTATTTACGGTAAAACAGGCACTGGAAAAACAGCGGTTACAAAATTTGTTGGAAGAGAACTTTTGAAGAAAGGCGAAAAAACAGGCAAAAAAGTTAATTTTATTTACATAAATTGTGAGGTTGTTGACACACAGTATCGCCTTCTCCAGAATATCGCTAACCATTTTATTGAGGAATGGTCTGAAAGGATACCTTTTACCGGTTGGCCCACCGATGAAGTGTATTCTAAACTGACCCGTATGATCGACGAACAGGGCGGGGTAACTGTTATTATTCTTGACGAGGTTGACAAACTCAAAGGAGATGAGGCGTTGTATAATTTATCAAGAATCAACAGCGATCTTAAACATGCGAAGGTTTCTATTGTTGGGATTTCAAATGATTTGAAGTTTACTGAGTTTCTTGACCCGCGGGTTAAATCAAGCCTTGGTGAAGAGAATATGATTTTCCCACCTTACGATGCTGATGAGTTGCAGGACATTTTAAGGCAGCGCATATCAGCGGCTTTGAAAGGCGATGTGATTGATGAGGAGGTTATCCCTCTTTGTTCTGCTCTTGCCGCTCAGGAGCACGGTGATGCCCGCAGAGCCCTTGATCTTCTTAGGATGGCTACAGAGCTCGCGGAGCGCAGTAGCTCCAGGAGGATAACTAAGAAACATGTTAAGCTTGCTCAAAGCAAGATCGAGATAGATAGGATAACTGAGGTTGTTCGTACTTTACCAACACAGTCTAAGTTGATATTGACCGCTATTTTGTTGCAGGATAAGCACAACAAAAAAACAGAAACGTCAGGCAGCTCTATGACTACTGGCGAAGTATATGAGATTTACAAGGAATTGTGCAAGAAAACTAGAACCGATATTTTGACCCAGAGGCGAGTAGCAGATCTTATTTCTGAACTGGACATGCTCGGTATTCTAAATGCGCGGGTTATCTCAAAAGGCAGGTATGGCAGAACCAGGGAAATTAATGTGTCACCGTCCTCTGAGAATCTGATGGGTATTTTGCAGGAAGATGAGATTTTTAAAGAACTCTCTAATTACAAATACCGTGGGCAAACA
>JBFYMH010000094.1:0-3265 GCA_041305005.1 Thermoplasmatales archaeon
TATTAAAACCGGGTGGCTATCTCTATCTTGCGGATTTTGGACAGACATGGCACCTGAAGATGTATCGGGAACGTTACATCAATGATCTGCCCATTACAAAAGAGGAGGGTTCCATCATTGCCTACGACCAGAAGACTGGAGAGAAGGCTTATATTTCTCATCATTTCACGGAAAAGGAACTTGTGCTCCTGCTGATCGAGAACGGGTTTGAGATTGAGCTCTTCAGGAACGAAGAGTTTACGACAAGAACCGGTAACAGGGTTAATGGGTTCGTGGTCGTGGGGAAGAAAAGGTTGTAGATGCTGAAACAATATGATTTATTTGAAAGCACTATGTGTCAATCTAAAACTGTCTTAACTTTTCAAACAGAGTTTTCACAACAATTGTTTATACTATATTCAGATCTAGGAAGGGGTGAGGTCATGGATTGATCGAATATTTTTTCCTGCCTTTTCCGAAGATTTATGTGTTGTTGATAGTCTCATCATCAATGTAATATCCTTCTTTGCTATCTCTTACAATTCCTAGTTCTTTCATCCTTTTTATGTACCAACTCATAGTAGCGGCAGAAACTCCCATTTCTCTTTTTAGATCTCCATTGGTTTTACACCGGCCACTTTGAATTTTCACAATTATCTGTTCTCCGACTGGATTTTTTGAAGCTGCCATCATGGCTTTATATTTTTCATTGTGAATACATCCTTTTTTAAAAAACAGTTTCCTTCCAAACGCTTTGTATGATTCTATCATATTTTGTTTTTCAAGTAGATCTAAGTGATAATATGTAGTTCCCTTGTTGATCCCTGTATTTCGTATAATTTCGCTAAAATAAAGCCCGGGATTTAATTCAATACAAACGTATAATTTATTCTGAACTCTTTTATTCAGATTGTCCTTACTCATTTACCCACTCTCAACATTTTCTTGAAGATATTTATAATAAGTTTCAAGGAACTATACTATTTAACTAAGATTTTCTATAGGTCTATTAAATTCAGTAATTTGTTGTCACTTTTTATCTCTCATTATTGTATATACCTGTTTGCTATATACATATTAAATGTAACTCAAAAAGTATCTATATCTATAATGTTCGACGAGTAATTTAATGTTATATAATCTTTTTTCAGTATTTTTATATGTAGTTGACGTATGTACAGTTAACTAATATTTAAGTTTAATGGACAAATAAATTATAAGTTTGCTTATATGTTACTATGCAAAAGAAAAATGCAATAATCTACACTTGTTAGATACTTTTCACATAAGTCTTATATATCGTTTTTGTGAAGAATGTTACAGGGTTCAACTGTAGCAATCAAGGAAAATAGCTGAACCCTGCTGCCCGGAGGCAGGCTGTAGTTTTATCTCATTTAGTTTAAAACTTCCGCAATCTTGCCTCTGGAGCAAACAAATGAGGTAATAATAAATGAAAAGTACTAGAATTGGAATAAGTGTGTTTTTTGTAGCAATATTGCTGCTGAGCACTGTGTTAGTTCCAGCAGTCAGTGGTGCAGCAGATGCTTCTTTTGCGTCTGGAAAGGAAAAACAAAAAGAAGAAATTGAAACTCTGCCAGAAATAGAGGTAATTGAAGCAACAGATACATCCTCTATAGTTCAAGTAGGGGATGTACTCTTATCCTTTAAGTCAAATAGTGAATACACAAAAGCGGAAATGGATATCACAAACTTAACCACAGATGAAGTAACAACGGTTAATTATGTAGTAGAAGAAGTGAACGGAAAATTCCAAACTAATGTGTTTAATAATGGTGAATCTGCGACAGTTGTAATGGATTACAATCCTATAGAACCTGGTGCATTCAGTAAGGCATTTGATATTGACAACCAAGGCAGTACAACCAACACTAAAATATCATTAGCATCAACAACAAAATATGTTTGGGATGGTGTAACTTTTATAAAAGGATCTGGGATAAAGTATCCTCATCCTGATTATGACTGGTATAACTATAAAGGAGAAGTGTGGGAGAGTTGGAAAATCTCCGGTAAGAAACTAAATCATTACCATGTGAGCAGTGGAACATCGGCAACCTTACTTCCTTTGCCTGCGATAGTTATTGGGGGCACACTTGGGGCAATTGTTGGGGGAGGAATCGGAGCTGTGGCCGGTGCAGCATTAGCTCAGGTACTAGGTGGTACAAGCGTTGCTGTTCTTGTTGATGAAAAGGGATGCTTCTGGCTCTGGTGGGCTAAAGATTGGGGTTTCTATATAGTTTCAGGAACCCCAACTCTGACTTATGTACCCAAATATCTTAGGATTGGTCCATCTACACTGTGGAATAAAATAAGTATGACAAACCCTTGAGGGAAACATAATTTTTGGGAGAAGATACCTTATTTTATCTCTCCCATTGATTATGAGTTTTATCTCCTAATAAGAACTTTTTCTAAGGTGAATAAATGAAATCAAAAATTAAAATTGAAGAAATAATAGGAATCTTTATTGGCGGGATCTTTTATTATGTATGGGCATTTGTAATTCTTATAGCAGGTTTCGGAAATATAAAATATGTAAGTGACTGGGCAATAGCTGGTATGCTACCGTTTTTCCTGATCATGGGGCATTATCTGATAGCTGGAAATGTAATTGAGAAAAACAAGAAAATAGATGATGAAGTAAGTATCAAAAGCCTCCTTGCTGGCTTTTTCTTGTGGTTGATAGTGTCTATCATATTATCTATAACAAAGACCGAAACTAACTTTTATGTGGTTTTGGCCGGAGGTTACTCTATAATGTTGGTGATTTATTTCTATTTGAGAAGCAAGATTGTTGAATCTGAAAAATATAGAAATTTTACCGCGACCTATGCAGCTCTGTGCCTGGGAATACTGTGGTGTCTCTACAATCTTTTGATTGTCAACTGAATTAACCTTATCGCTTTCTTTTTTCAGCAGAAAAGGTTTATCTTTTCCCTCTCATGGGGAATTAAGGTTAACTCCAAATATTTAAATTAATTTTATAATTTAAGACAATGGTCTGTAAAATTTATTACTATTTAACCTTTATGTGCAAATTATCTACCGGTTTTTAGTCTAACAGCATTGTCAACAGAGAAAATATAAGAATGTAAGTTTGTTAGAGACTTTTCACATAAGTTTTATATACCGTTTTTGTGAAGAATATTACAGGGTTCAACTGTAGCAATCAAGGAAAATAGCTGAACCCTGCTGCCCGGAGGCAGGTAAACATTAGCTTTGGCTATACTTAAAGCTTGTTTTTCTTTGCCTCCGGAGTAAAATC
>JBFYMH010000095.1:0-8033 GCA_041305005.1 Thermoplasmatales archaeon
TTTATAGGAATATTTTTAATACCAAAACAGATTTGTATATGCAAGTATATACGCAGGCAGATGGGATGAAACAAAAAACTCTAGTTATAATATTAATAACCCTATTGACTATTAATTGTCTTTATTCTCTTATCAATGTGAATAATTGTACAGCTGGGATTCTTCCTAAGTTTTATGTAGACGATAACTACGACATTTCAACTCCTGGTTGGGGTGTTGATCATTTTAAGAAAATACAAGATGCCATCAATATATCTAATGGGGACAGAATAATAGTATATGATGGCACATATAATGAAAAACTGACAATAAACAATAAAACGGATTTATTTGGTGAAGATAGAGATATTGTTACAATTGATAGTGTTGGATACACAGGGGATACAATAACAATATCTGCTCAAAATGTAAACATCAGCCATTTCACCATTAAAAATACAGGAAGCAGCAATGGAAACGCCGTAGTAAAAGTAAATTATGATAACTCTATAATTACAGATAACGTAATATCAAATGGAAAAATAGGAATTTTTGTCAATAACAGCGATAATAATTTGATATATGATAATATAATAGAAAGCAACGACGATGATGGGATTCAACTAAATCAATCAGATAATAACGATATAACTTACAACACCATCACAGATAACTCAAATGGTATATTCTTTTATGATTCTTCCAGCAATTCAATTGAAAATAACATTATACAAAATAATAACGAAAATGGTATTTTCTTAAATCAGACAAGTAATAGTAATTACCCCATATACAATAACAACATCTCAGACAACGATCAAAATGGCGTATATCTAAATGATCATTGTACAGACAACAACATATCAACAAATCAGATACACAACAACGGCGGCAGTGGAATTAGGCTTGAAAACTCAAGTATAAACAATGTATACAGCAATACCATTAACAGCAATGCAAACTATGGATTAATGATAGTTGGCTCATTAAATATAGCGAGAAAAAACACAGTTAGCTACAATGAGGAGCACGGAATGTTTTTATTCGCTGATGACAGTAATATTATATCAGATAACGTAATAAACGACAATGATAAGGACGGCGTAAGACTATATAACTCTACATATGACTCAATTTCTGGAAATAAGATTTATGCTAATTCCGGATACGGCGTGTACCTAGATTTTTTTACTTCCTCGAACCAAGTTTGCAACAATTTATTTTATGATAACACACACAACGCATATGACGTTAGCATAAACCGTAATAACAGCTGGAATACGTCAAAAACTTCCGGGACAAATATACTACAACAATCTTATCTTGGTGGAAACTACTGGGACGACTATACTGGTAGCGATACGAATGGGGATGGCCTTGGAGAAACATCGTACACAATACATGGAAATAACAAAGATGGCTGTCCCATCGTAGATATTACCGCCCCAGTGATAACAAGCGTGGGAGCAAACCCATCCTCCATAAAAACAGGGGGCTACATATACATATCAGCCATAGTTACAGACAACTCGCAAGAAGTATCTGTTGTTTATCTCAACATTACAAAACCTGATGGAAAAACTATGGAATTTCCGATAACACAAAACAAAACAGGGACGACATATTATTGCAATAAAGTCCACACTGCCGTTGGTACATACAAATTTTATGTAAAAGCAACAGATGCAAGAAATAATCTGAAATCAACATCATCATCTCTGAAATATTTTGAGATAATAGAAGGAACACCGCCAACAATAACCGATAAATCTCCAAATACAGGCTCACCTGGAAACAAATACACGTTTAATGCTTCTGTAAAAGATGATAGCGATGATGAATTAAATCTCACAGTCAAAGTTTGTTGGAGCCATGGGACTCTTGGGGGCACACAGGTTTTAACAAACACAAATGGCAATTACTTTGTTTTAGATGTAACACTCGACAAAACCCTTAGTAAAATGGGGTACTATTTCATAGCGAACGACACATCAGGCAATATAATTCAAACAGCTATGAAAAATGTAACCATGTCAGATAAGGAACCGCCAGAGATATCGATAAATGAATATGGTCAATCTTTCGCTGCTCTACCAAACAGCTACACATATGAGGCGACAATAACCGACAACCATGAAGTCTCAAAAGCTACAATCGAGTACTGGTACGAAGGCAGTGACCACATAACCGTTGATATGGAAAAAAAGAATGAAGATGAATACAAAAAAGTTATAATACCATCTGGTACACCAAGTCAATTATACTGCATTATCTACGCAACAGATGCGTCTGGTAACAAGAATGATACCAAGAGTCCGTTTGCAGACGTAAATGGTCCGTATCGTGGAGTTGTAGCCAGCGAGATAATCTTCAATGGAACAGGCAGTTTTGATCTCGATGGTAGTATTGTCAGCTACAGTTGGAGTTTCGGTGATGGAACTAGTGGAACTGGGATTTCAACTAAGCATGTATATTCAACAAACGGTAATTATACCGTTACATTAACGGTCACAGATAATACGAGTAAAACAGGTTCTGATACAACCTACGCAAATGTTTCCGAGTTTAGCCAGATTAAAACATCTTCTGGAATACTTGATTATCTAGAAAACAAATATAGTATTAGTCTTAATGATTTATTTTATAGTTATGATTCAGACGGAGATGGTATCCAGGATGGCTTCTATGATCCGAACAACGTGTTAAAATCAACACACACAGGTTTCATAAACATCAGCGGAGACGTATGTTTTTTGATATCAGTCAATGATACATCAATACCCGAGTTTATCTGGAATGCAACAGAAAACAAAATCGTACTCGTATCGCATGTTTCGGGTTCCATCACGGAGGTTATTGAGGATAAAGATAATGATAGCGCAACTGTTAAAGTAAGTGTTCAGAAGACAAACGGCTGGATCTTTTTTGATGTAGAAGATAAATATCCTAAGGCTGCACAATTTGCAGTGAAAAAAGATGATGTATCTCTAAATTCAGATCGGTTTTGGAGGAAAAATAACAAGGCGTATGTTTTAGATGACCCTGAAGTAGAATATCAATTAATATATAGTGATATTACTCCAGCCCCTGCTCTAAGTCATGCTGTTTTTAATCCTGTGTCTCATAGTACTATTGATAGAGATAGCCCAAATATAACGATCTCATATAACAGTGAAGTTGAGATTGTATATGTAGATTTTTACAACACCACCTCAATGGAGGGAATTGGTACAAGTGACGGTACTCTGGTTTTGATTACAGATGATAACAAGACTTTTAGATTTACTCCCCCCAGTAGCCTAAAGAGCGATAATTATAGGCTTGATATACTTGTAAAAGATCAAAATGGCAACAGCGTTGGTGACTATGCTTATTACAATTTTGTGACATATTCAACCAGCGAAGAAGGAATAAAATTCTCATGGATGTGGGTGATGCTAATTGGTGGAGCGATCATAGCATTTGCAGTGTCATTATTTTTGGCGTTAAAGTATAAACTTGTGAAATTTGAGAGTTTCATTTATGTTAGAAACAAGAAGATATTGCCTTTCTTCAAACCTGTAGTTTTTGGTCCTTTTAGTCTAGATATAGATGACAAGAGAGTTAGCAAAGCCGAGTTTTATGTAAATGGTAAACTTAGGGATACAGTTACCCAGGAACCATATAAGATGAAATGGGATGAAAAGGCATTTATGAAACAAACTATTGAAGCAAAGGTTTACGACGAGGATGGTAACAGTAGTACGACTGGAGAGATGACGTTTTTTGTTTTTAACTCCTCTAGATTTTTTAAATGAGCCGCTGTTGTGAAAATAAGAAGGTTTATTTTATCTGCTTGTATTATTTGGATACATGCATGTTAATTGTATATATGGTCATAATTTTGATTCAAATATTTATGTCATAACTGGCGAGAAACCGACTATTATAGATTGTGGGACAGGTTTGAACAATGAGATGGTTGTTAGAGAGATCAAAAAATTAGTTGATCCGGTTTCCATAAAACAAATTGTTATCACACATGAGCATTTCGACCATTGCGGCGGGGTCAGAAAATTGTTTGAGATTACAGAAAATAATGCCGGCATCATTGCACATAAAGAGGCATCCTACAAGATAGAACGAGGAAAAAGTGATTTTGCGAAGATGCTTGGTGGTGTGATGCCTAAGATACCAGTTGATGTGAAAGTAAATGATGGAGATGTTATTGTTGTTGGCGATGAAAAATTCGAGGTTCTGCATACACCTGGTCACACTCCAGGCAGTATGTGTTTGTATAGTAAAGAAAGTAAGACTTTGATTTCTGGTGACACTGTTTTTTCAGATGGTTGGTTTGGCAGATATGATTTTCCCGGTGGCGACAAGCATCTTTTGAAACAATCTATAGAGCGTCTGGCTAAACTTGATGTGATTAATCTGTATCCTGGCCACGAGTCTATAGTTGAGGGCGATGGTAAAAAACATATGATTATGGTTTTGAAGAATATTAGTGGAGAATTTTTGTAGATATGCCTAGCCCCAGAGATATTTTGAATGGTTTGAAATGGAGAGAAGGTTTTGATTTAGGGAAAGCTGAGATTTGGTATGTTCATAGAGGGGCACCTAACGATACTAAAATTATTTCTGGTGGTGATATCGTAGCGCTTGAGAGATCATTTATGCATACGGTTGATGCTATGATACCTTATCATAGAGTTTTCAAAATTTTTTATGATGGTAAGGTTATTTTTGAACGATGATTTTAGGAATATTTTAGTTGTTAATAAACTGGCAACTTAATTATCAGTAATATTTATATATTAAAAGCTACATAAATATTATTGGTAAAAAATAATGATTCAACAAAAATGCCCAAAATGCGGGGAATTGATGAAATATATACCAATAAAAAGACTTGATTCAGTCTTAATCATAGAGCTATACTGCGACAGGTGCGAAGAATCAATAACTCTATACCCAAATAGTGGCGAAATAAAACTTGAGCAGGCCAAATTTTTCTAGATTAACTCCGTCACTACCATAGGATACGTTTTTATTACACTCAAATATTCACAGCAAAGTAAATCATGAAAATTATACCAGTTGCATCAGACTCACTTGGCGTAAGATCAATGGCTACATACATTGAAACCAGAGACTGCAAAATTTTCATCGACCCATCAGCAGCACTTGGACCTAACCGATACAGCCTGCCACCTGCTCAAAAAGAGCTAGATGCACTTTACACGACAAAAAAGAAAATAGAAGAAATAGCAGAAAAATCAGACATCTTGGTCATATCCCATTATCATTTTGATCACTATGATCCTGAGGGAAACTTTTACAAAAACAAAAAAGTTTTTGCTAAAGATATATCAACAAACATTAACAAATCTCAAAAGGAACGAGGAACTGAATTCAAAAAAATCGTGGGAAATATCTGCGATTTAAGATACTGCGATCACTCACAACATAAAATTGGCAATACACAGATTGTTTTTTCTCCACCATTTTTCCATGGACCTGAAAAAGTTGCACTAGGATACGTACTAATGACAACGGTTGATGACGGTGAAAAAAGAATTTTGCATTCATCAGATGTCCAAGGCCCTGTAACAAAAGACGCCAAGGAATACATAATTGAACAGAAACCTGATCTGCTCATCATGGATGGACCACCAACTATCTTTCTAGGTTGGAAGTTTAGTACGAAAAATCTACAGGATGCATCTGATAACCTTGTAGAGATAATAGAAAATACTAGATGCGATGTTATCCTCGATCATCATTTACTCAGGGATCTAAAATATAAAGAGGTTTTTCCCCAGCCATACGAAAAAGGCAGCAAAAGGGTAAAAACTTTCGCAGAATATTTAGGTAAAGACAACAATACCCTTGAGGCACATAGAAAAGAATTGTGGGGCAAATAACATGGGTTTCATCGAGAGATTGGAGAAAAATATTGCTAAGCTGGAAAGAAGAATCGAAAAAGAAGAAATGAGAATCACAGATCTACAGCTAAAATGTGATAGTAGAAAGATTACAAAAGCTGATTTTACAATAAAAAGGAAGCTTGTAGAAGAAAGGATCAACGGGATGAAATCAAGAATTCGTATTCTCCAGGGTGGCATGGTCAGAGAGAAACAACATCAAGAAAAAAAAGCTGAAGAGAAAGAAAAGAAAGAAGAAGAAAAAGAAAAAAAGAAAGAGAAAAAGATTAAGAAAAAAGAAGAAAAAGAAACAAAAGAAGAATAGTATTTTTAGTGTTTAATGTAAAAATCATCGAAATCATCAGATGATTGTTCTTTTTTAGCTTCTACGTTTTCAACTTCTGCTAAAGGTGGGCCATGATAACACCATTCTATCATTTTTTTTACTAGTTTTTCTTCCCCATCAAAGACTGCCTCTACATTACCATCACGCGTATTTTTAACCCAACCTTTTAAACCGAGTTGCTGAGCTTTATCTCTAGTACTTGCTCTGAACCATACTCCTTGAACTCGCCCTGATATGATCACATGAACTCTTGATTTCATAAAAAAACCTTATCAAGGTTTAAAACGCAATATTGTTCTCGGGAAAGGAATGGCATCCTTAATGTTCTCTAGTTTGCATATCCAAGCAACTAGTCGTTCAACACCCAAGCCGTAGCCTGAGTGCGGTACTGAACCGTATCTCCGAAGATCAAAATACCATTCGTAGTTCTCAACTTTTTCACCTGCATCCTCTAGCCTTTTTTTCATATCCTCTATGTCAAGGCTACGCTGTGAACCACCAACTATCTCACCGTATCCCTCAGGTGCTATCATGTCAAAGCAGAGTGCTGTTTTAGGATCCTTTGGATCACGTGGTTTGTAAAAAGCCATTATATCAACCGGGTAATTTGTTACAACTACGGGTGTTGTAAAATGATTCATGAGTTTATCTTCCTCAATGGTTCGTAGATCCTTGCCCCAGTCTAAACCCATGTTTTCTTTTTCATTTAGTATTTTTATTGCCTCTGTGTAGGTGATTGTTTGGAACTCTGATTCTGCTATACGCTGTAGTTTCTTTACGTCCTGACCAAGTATGCTAAGTTCGCGCTGATTATTTTTTAAAACCTCATCTAAAATGAATTTTACTTCATCCTTTGCTATCTGTGAAACATCATTTAGATCCATCCAAGCGGCTTCCATCTCAGCCATCCAAAACTCTGAGAGATGCCTGGAAGTTTTTGATTTCTCTGCACGAAATGTTGGCCCCATGTTGTAGATTTTTTCAAGAGAAAATACTGCTGCCTCTGCATAAAGCTGCCAAGACTGCGAGAGATAGGTTTTGTTTTCGTAATACTTGACCTCAAAAAGAGTTGAACCACCCTCACACTGACTTGGTTGTAAAACAGGTGCATCAAACTCGTAGAAACCATGGTTCCTGAAAAATTTATGTATAGCGCCAACAACAGTCGATCTAATCTTTAAAACCGATGAAAGCTGTTGCGACCTAATCCAGAGGTGCCTTTGATCAAGTAAAAACTCAGGGCTTTGATCTTTCACGATTGGGAAAGGCTCAGCAAAATTTACAACATGAAAACCTGCCACCTGAAGTTCGTAACCACCAGGCGCACGTTTATCTTCCTTTACAACACCTTCGACTTCTATGGATGATTCTATCAAAGCTTTTTCTGCATCAACAAACTCTTTATCAGAAAGATTGCCCTTTTTTACAGTAGCCTGCAGAATTCCTGTTACATCTCTTATTACGGTGAAAACGATGTTTCCGCTACTTCTGGTTCTATATATCCAACCACGAATATGTATTGTTTTACCAGTTTTCTTTCCATCGATTACTTCTTCTATTTTCGTAAACTTAGATTCTGACATAACAAATTACTCCACTGAATCGAATATATGAATTACGATAGCGTATAAAAAAGTAGCATCAATCTAATTTTTTCATAAAACTAAAAAACTTAAATAATAGTCAAAACATATGTTTATCAAAAGTGGGAGGAAAATTTATGAGAAAAGAAATGAAAGCAATATCAATGGTTTTGATAATAGCAATGGTGTCGATATCTGTTGCTTTGTCAGGATGTA
>JBFYMH010000096.1:0-4797 GCA_041305005.1 Thermoplasmatales archaeon
ATTGCCATGGGCTGCTGGTATCGGGGTTGCTTGAATCGTTCCATTCCATCCAACCATGATTGCTTTGCTCAGTACCCGTAGTTAAGAATGCTGTGACATTGTTTTGATTTCGGTAGCTTGCGTTAATCCAACTGGTATTTCGTATATTGCTTGAAATTCGTAATTCATCAATCATCCCATCAAAATAGATGGCTCTCCCAGACCGTAAATCTCCAATAGTGAAGATATCTGTAAAGCTTGTACTATCTGCTGTGAACGAAAGTCGCTCATAACCATTTACATAGACTTTAGCTGTTGAACTTATCGTTGCTATAGCAACAATATAGAATTTATCTACTGTATTCAGATTTGCACCATTTGTATTAGAACCTGCCACATTTGAGGTAAATGCTCTAAAGGTAACTTCTGTACCACCTCCCTTCCCAACAGTGAGCCACAAAGGATAGCCTTCTCCACTGTGTGCAGATGCCATGATAGTATTTCCGTAAGTATTTAGGTCTCCGGCGCCACCAAGTGCATCTGCTTTTATCCAGCATTCAGCAGTATATGATGTAAGAGGCCGTAGATCCCCGCAGCTTATCTGATCGCTGCTAAAGTCTTGGCCTTTGGATATTTTACCTGTGGTTTCAGCAGGGTTGTTTGCTGATCCTTTTGTTCCATCATGATTATTTGAAGTACTATCAAGAATAGTCGAGGTGGTAGAATCTTTCATATGTTGTACCATCTCAAAATTACTATCCCATACGTTGGTTGGATTTTGGTTATCAGATGCATCTGAATTATTGTAATACATAAAAAAGGTGGTATCCTGTGTAGCTGAGACATGTGTTACATTTACCCAGACATGGCTGTCCCCACCGCCATTCCATTCTTCAATCTCATAATAGTATTCAGTTAAACCATCCGAATCTATGAATCTGATGCTATCTCCATCATCACATTTTGCACCTATCGTAGAATTAATCTTTATTAGAACTGGGAAGTTGACAATATTTGAATCTATCTTTGTGTGATCGATAGTTATAGCTCTACGATAATTCCAATCATCATCCCACCACCAACTATTGTTGTCTGAAGCGTAGCGATACCAGAGTGTTACATTATTAAGGCCAGACGACCCCGATGCATTAACCAACGAGGGAGAACCAGTTATCTCATATGGTATAATTGTGTCAACAGATGTTTGAATTGCCGCGGTTGAAAAATAATACCATCTGCTGATATTATATGAACCATCATCTACGAAAACCTTCCAATAGTATGTAGTGGAAAATTTATTGAATTCAGTGAACTGGTATGATACAATACTATTTGGAGAAACGCTGTTATTGGTGTACTTATTTACCCATGACCCAGTAGTGTTTGTGGCCCAAGTAACATCCAACAGGTCACCATCATTGTCATCAGGCCTTATTTTGCATATTGTAAGTATATCTTCGTTTGAGGACCCGTTTGGCGAAGGATCTATAAGTGTGATTGTAGGCTGATAATTAGTTGTAAATGTGTATGTTTCATTCGTCCAAATTATTCCATCTGTCACATTTACATACCAAGTATAAGCTGTTCCGGGGGATAAACCTGAAACCAAGCATGAAATGCTACCATTGTTCGCATTAACATCTGAGTCGTCACCTATGTCAGGTGATGTTTCTATAGTCCAGTCCATGGTGTCGCCATCGTCGTCTATGATTGTGACATTTATAGCAGCCAAAGAAGCAGATACGCCAGTTGATGCATGGGTTGGGTTTTCATTGATTAGCTCCGGTGGATTATCTGAAGATGTTATAAAGTAGTATATTTCCTCGTCATAGCATCCCTTTCCATCAGAAACATTTACTTTCCACCAGTATTTGGTAGTATATGCAGTTGCGTTGTTGTATTTATCCCATTCAACAAAAGTTGGGGTAGTGACACCTATGCTGTTGTTTATCTGCTGTAAAACCCAACTACCCGTTGTGTTTTCATAGAATCTTACAGTTACTGTACCGCCGTTTTGATCTGATACTTTAACTTTACATATCGGTGTTACAGCACTTATACTACCATTATTTGGAGTTGGATTACTGATATCTGGTGGAATACTTGTATTGAAAGTATATGTTTCATTTGTCCAAGCATATCCGTTTGTTAAATTCACGCTCCACCAATATTTTTTAGAATTAGAATTAACCCATGAAGTGTTTGTCACGCTGTATGTTCCGTTTCCCACACCTGTACCACCGCCCGTAGTAGTATTGAAGGTTTTCCAACTACCTGTGGCGTTTGTTCTCCAGGTTATATTCATCTTGTTGCCATTTGGGTCGCTTATTGTTATATTAAATTGTTTTGGTTGAATTGCAATATTTGTGGCGCCGTTACTCGGCGAGGGGTTGCTAATCTGCGGGGAAGGATGTTCTTCTTCACCAATTGTAATGAATGTAGTTGTATAATGAAATGTGTTATATGTGGTACTAATCCAGCTAGCATTTCGAACAACATCTGATACTCTCACCTCAGTCATTTTTCCTTCATGATAATAACCGCTGCCCCATGCACCTAACCAGAAGTTGGCTGTGGTAGATGGGAATGTGGCTACTTGACCACCAGCAGGACTGTTTGCATCCTCAGAACCATCTAAATATCCTCTAATTTGATTAGTATTGCCGTTGAATACTCCAGCAAAATAATGCCAGTTCGTATCACCAACAGAGTTACTGGCTAGTTCTAACCTGGTACCAGTGCTAACAACAGATGACATCGTATTAGTTCTTCCTGAACTGGAAGCTGTTTCATCTCTCCATATAAGAGGTGCGTAATCGGTATTTGAACGGCCGATAAGCATATCATCACTATTTGTCCCATCGCATTTGAAATATATTTCAAATGTTACGTATGTTTTACCCTCAATCGAGTTCATAGCACCCATGTTAACATAGTCAGTATTTGCTTCAACAAAATCTAATGAATAACCAGAAACTCCTAACTCCATTTGTTCGCATCCATCGTTGGTTCCATCGTTATTATTTGAGGTAGAATCATAAACTGTGTTACTACTAAGGTTCATATGCCATACGGCCAGATAATTAGAATTCCAGACACCAGCTGGATTCTGCTGATTACTACAACCACTATTGCCATAATACATCCATAACTTAGTATCAACAACAGAGCTAAGACTGGTGACATTCGCCCAGGCGACCAACTCCCCAGTTGTACCATTAAAAAGCTCAATCTCATGATTCAGTTTAGTACTATTATCACTGAACAACACAAAACAAATATCATCGCCATCATTCTGTGCTTTACTAGCAAGATCGCTATCAGTGATGTTCACTAGAATAGGGAAATTAATAAGATTTGCATCAACCAAAGAGGAATTAATTGTAACAAGCTTACGATAACTCCAATTCATATTCCACCAGTTATTAGCATCATTAAAAGCAAAGGCGATATCATCACCAAACTGGAACTTAAGAATATGTACACCGGGAGTAAACACTTTAGATATCTCGTAACCAGTTTCATTAGACGAATAACCCTCAACAAAAACAGAATTATTCAGCCACTGATAATCTAAAGATATGTTACCACATGTTAACTCTAAAAATCTAAGATCACAACTATTATCAGAATCATTCCAACTGGTACCATTTACAGCACTAATAGTAAGATTAGCACACCCAAAAGTAGTAAACTTTACAGTCCAAGTACCACCGACAATAGGGTAACTCTGAACATTAATAATAGTAATATCTGCGTCATCGATATTATTTCTTGGAGATATTGCTATCGGTGAAATACAAGATATAATTAGAAAAATTACTAAAACTAAAACCAAAAAATTCTTAAAAAAACCATTTCCCTCACCCAATATTTTATCAAAAAACAAAGAACCTGCAATATGGGTTTTTTCCTTTAGTTTACTCCGTGAATATGTAAAAGCAGTTGATTTTACTAGCTCATCCTTTGTTAAAGCGACATCGTTTAAAATAGAGAAATCCAAGTTTTTACTAGCAGATTTTCCTTCTTTTGGCGAATCTCCTTGTTTTATAATAATCTCGTCAACAGGTTTATCGATATTTTTTTCAGATACTATCATTTTTCTTTCTTGATCATTACATATCAAATCTTTTTCAACTAAAAAATTTCTATTTTTAATACAAGGCTGAAACACACCAACAATTGTTGAGAAGAAAAGACAAAAATCACCGATTACAACATTTAATGATTTGGAAGAAACTTCTTTATTGTCTACAAAAATTTTAATAGTCCAACTACCCGGGTTAACATTTTTAGAGATACTAATGTAAAAAGAATAGGTATTGTTGATTTTACTACATTTACCAACATCTATTTGATTAGAATCTTGATCACTTGCATCTCTCCAAACACCTTTATTATATTCCCATCGATAATAGTTTCTAGCGGAGCGCATATTGGATTCTGGTAAAGATTTTCCGCTGTACGCAATTACGTATATATTTTTGCTTTCAAAATCCAATGTTATGTTTAGATAATGGAACTCACCAGGGACAAGAACCGAATCTTTTAGAAACGCCCGCGGTTTAAAATTCAGATTTTCCGGTGATGCTTCCAGACAAGTTAAACCAACAAGTAGAATTGGCATTACGATTAATATTAAAACTGCTTTAGCTAAGTTGCGCAACTGAATATCCCATCCAATATATCCAATTAAAAATAGAGTATCCTATACAAATATTTATCTATTAACTAAGTTGAAAAAATATTTAAAAAATTAATAAGGAAGCATTTTAGTGATGCTTCCTTACACCTTTTTTGATTGTTTTATCCAGTCGT
>JBFYMH010000097.1:0-4043 GCA_041305005.1 Thermoplasmatales archaeon
ATCAACCTCACGTCCACCATGTGATGCTGGAAAAGAATAACTGATAAAACCTTCCGCAGAATTTTCAATAGGGCCAGTAAAAACCTCCCCATCTGGAAAATTCTCTTTCCCATAGCAATTTATCCATTTTCTACCTGCAACAGAAATTGTTAGGTCAGTGCCTTCTGCGACTACATGAATCTTCTTTTTCGTGTTAAGCATATTCTTAATTTTTTCTTGTTCCCTGTAAACTTTTTTCCAATAACCAATTGGGTTTTTTGCGTTCACATGTGCAGCGTTGAAAATAAAATTCTCGTATTCCTCGAGCGACATCTCGGCATCCTGAGCTGCAGCATTAGTTGGATACTCAGTAAGGCTCCATCTAAGTTGTTTTTTTGCAGCCCTATTCAAAAATATATCATGTAAATCTGCGTGGGCAACACTGCTAATCGCCTGTTTTTTCGGGTCAATATTAGTCATGCCGCGAGTATTAGTTGGGCTTATAATGGAAAGTTGTGCATCGATATTTTCAATCTCAAATTTAGAAATAGGTGAAACATATTTCAGTTGTTTTTCAGATGAACATTTGTAGAATATCTCCCCAAGACCGTCCACACCAACTCTTGTATATGGGTTTGCACCAACTTCGATAGCCTGCCTGTAAACTTCTTTTATAAGAGGCGCTGCTAGAACACCACCAGATATAACAAACAAATCATCTTTCTTCAAAGCCAAAGAATGGTTTACCAATATGTGGGCATATTTTTCCAAACGTCTGTCAATCATAAAGAAACCCAGAAAACGGAAACAGCTGAAATGATAAAAGCATTTCCTAAACCGACTATATGTTTTCCCAATCTCTCAAAACCGACTCCCATTTGTATTTTTTAATGGCATCGATCTCTTCGATTTTCCTAACGGTTTTCTCGTAGCCTTTCATTAGCGTACGCGTAGAAATCTTCACAATGAAATCGTATTTCCCCGCGGTAGCTGTAACGTGTGTTACACCACGTATACCCCACAGTTTCTTCATTGTTTCATCAAGAGGGTAGCCTGGTTTGACGTTGATAAAAATATATGCTTTGACGACAGTAAGTGCGAATGAGATGATGCCAAGCACAATCATTGTTATCCCAATGACTTTGATGACTAGCATTACCGGGTCTGTGGAAAACTGTTCAATCACACCAAGTTGTAAGAGAATTATTGAAAATGGTATGGCAAAAATGATTGTAGATGCTCGAATTGCATTGTTCACACTTGCTTTTCCCATACCAAGAGAACGAATATACAATACGTAAGCGAAGAAAGTTGTACTCATAACAATCGCAACTAGAAGGAAATAATAGAGTGAAATCGAGGTGGTAAATCCAGCGACTAAATGACCACCGCCAGTGAAAATATCAAAGACAAAAAGAAGAATTGAAGTAAAGACACATGAGAAAATAACATTCCATACTCTAATATTTATAGAGTCATTTGGTTTGTTGTTAATTCTCATAATTTTTAATTTCCTCTGATAAATTGAGAAGATTGCCCACGTTGGATTTATTATTATAAACACTATGAGAATGGAACTTAGGTCGAATTCCCCGGTTAAGCTAATTGATGCTAGAATCGCCCCGAAAGTAACAATTACTGAGGATTGAATTTCCACAAGAGTCGGAACGTCTTTCTCAGTTATAGATTCCATAAGCAGTAAATACAAAATGACAATCTGAGAAAACGATAGAATAACAGATGGATCCCGAATAGTTGATACAATCGCACAATACCCAACAGTATTAATCGCATTCATGAATCCTGCGATAAGGTGGAATTTAAGTTCGCTTTTTTGGATAATACGTAATTTTTTAAATGATGGATCGAGAATTTTTGCGCCGAGGCTTTCACCTCGAATTTGGACTGAAAGGATTAATGTAATCAACAATGTAACAATTGAACCTACGAAAAAAATAGAAAACGCAAAAGCCCATGGGTCGTTTACAAATTCGGATTGCGCACCAACAAAACTATCGATACCGGTTACTGCAGCAGCAATAATTGAAGAAGTGATCGCCAGGACATAAAACAGGTATTTTTTCCTAATGATCATGTTTTCGTCTCATTATTGGAGGCTGATTTCTTTCTCTATTATCTGGGTGGTGGTCTTTGTTACGCCTTCTATCATCTGGAGTTTATCTGTTACCCCTAAAAGTTCCTCAAGATTTTTTACTTGTGCACGGACAACTATGTCGTACTCACCTGCAATAATTGATATTTTTGCAAGGTTTTCGATTTTTCTCATTTCTTTTATTGCTTTATCTGTTTTTCCTGGCTGTATTGTTATTAGTATATAGGCGCTTATCATAACTATTCCCACCTAAGGTTTTCTCGGCGCAATATTAAACAAAGTTATAAAGGTATCTATAGTAGATTATATATGAGTAATTGTTTGACAGTATTAAAATAGTCTTATTTACTTAAGGGGGGCCAGTTATGACGCAGATATCTGAGGCTAAATGTGGCAAGATAACACAGCAAATAAAGGATGTTGCAAAGAAAGAGCACGTTGATGTAGACGAAGTTAAAAAAGGCGTTGCATCAGGCCATATTGTTATTCCTTTTAACCAAGTTCATTCACCGGAACCGTTTGGTATAGGCAAAGGCTTGAGAGTCAAAGTAAACGCTAACATCGGCACATCAATGGAATATTGTAATGTTAAAGAAGAAATCGAAAAAGCAAAGATTGCAATTGAAGCAGGTGCACATGCTGTTATGGATCTTTCAACCGGTGGGGATCTAGATAAAATCCGTTTAGCGTTAATTAAGGCAGTTAGCGTACCATTTGGAACTGTACCTGTCTATCAGGCTGGTATAGAGGCTATAAAAAAACATGGCTCCGTTATTGAAATGACTGAGGATGATATGTTTAACTCTTTTGAGAAACAAGCAAAGCAGGGAGTGGATTTCGCTGTCGTCCATGTAGGTGTAACGATTGAGAGCGTTGAGCGTTTAAGAAGACAAAAACGTCTCATACCAATGGTTTCTCGTGGCGGAGCTTTTCATATGGCTTGGATTCTTCATAATAAAAAAGAAAATCCGCTTTACAAAAATTTCGATTATCTCTTAGAGCTAGCAAAAAAATATGATATAACGCTTTCACTTGGAGATGGCATGAGATCTGGCGCATTACATGATTCTAACGACCGCGCTAAATTCCAGGAACTCCTCATTATTGGTGAGCTTGTTGAAAGAGCTAGAGAAAAAGGTGTTCAGACCATGGTTGAAGGGCCAGGTCATATGCCTCTCAACGACATTCAAGCAAATATTCAGGTTATGAAAACAGTTACGAAACTAGCACCTTATTTTGTTTTAGGACCTTTAGTTACTGATATAGCACCTGGTTATGATCATTTTGTTGGCGGAATTGGTGGGGCGCTAGCTGGTTTCTATGGCGCTGATTTTCTATGCTATTTAACACCAGCAGAACATCTATGCTTACCGGATAAAAACGATGTTAGAGATGGTGTTATTGCGACTAGGATAGCTGCGCATGCTGCGGATCTCGCAAGAGGCATAGACAAGGATGTCGACTCAACTTTTAGTAAAGCACGTGAGAGTTTGAATTGGAATAAAATGTTTGAAGTTTGTATAGATCCGGAAAAAGCAAAGGAATACAGAAAGAAAAGGTTGCCTTTTGAGGAAACTAAGGCTTGCTCTATGTGTGGAAAACTATGTGCAATTGAAATTGTAAGAAAATATATAAAACAGTAAATAGGGAGAGATATAAACTTTTTTATGGAGGAAAATAAGGAAAGATTTAAATTATAAGATATGTATTCCCTATCTGGAGGTAAAATTATGGCCTACATACATCAAGGATGGACGTTATATACACGAGATGTAAAATTAAAAGGCGGAAGAAACCAAACGATTTTCTTCTTCAGTAAAAGATCACCAAAAAGTGGTAAACCCTGTGATTTACCAAACGGGTACGCTGTTGGTGTAAACAAAAGAACTGGTCTTCCATACCTCAAAAAGAGGTAAATGAGACTTTAAGTAAAAATTACATCTCTCTTCTT
>JBFYMH010000098.1:0-4127 GCA_041305005.1 Thermoplasmatales archaeon
ATATGGAAAAAAGAACAATATTTTTAGAACTACCATCAAACATAATAGATGAAATAGACTTAAGAAACGATATTGGCGATAGATCGCTTTTTATAACAGATTTACTAGAAAAACAGTTGCAACAACATGAAATTAGCAGAATGGACATATCCTCTGAAATAAAAACTATCAATAAAGACGATATTAAGAAATCCGACTCCCCAGGTATTATAAACTTGGTTGACAACGAAGGTACACCTCTTGGCAGATTCGATATAAACACTGTTGAAGGATTCGAGGATTTAGCTAGAAAAATATGTGAAATATCAGAGGATTATACGGTTAGAATTAAGGCAAGACGGTGGTATTAGAAAAATAAAATTAAAAACTCATATTTTTACAGTTAATTTTTTATATTTAAAAACTGTTTTATTTTTAGATGGGATGCCAAGAAAGTGACAATCAAAATAATTTTTCAAGTATGTTTTTTAATTTCGCTGTTTTTCCCATAAATTTGATTTATTTGGATGAGATAAAACCAAAAAATTTAGGAAAAAAAATATGAAAATAAATTTCAATCTTTCGCTAAAGTTAGCATTAATTGTCCTTTTGGTTTCAGCTACTGTTATCTCTTTATTAACTTATGTTAATATCCAAGCTCAAACTAGTTTTTTCGAAAGCGCTTATTCTGAAAAGGCTACTGCTCTTGCTCAAGCTCTCGATGCTAGCATAAGTAATAGAGAAGAATTGGAAAATAGATATGAATCACAAAATCGTATATACAAATTTGTCTATTCAAATCCTGATATTAAAAATTTAAGTATTAATCTACCTGATCCTGAAAGTGGGGAGTTAAAGGTTTTCGCTTCCAATGATCTTAGTTCTATAAATGACTCGGCCGGGCAGTATAATGATCTTTCTTATACAAATAAATCCATAGTAACAATACCTGCTCATAGTGGGAACAGTCATACTCTAACTGTGATAACACCTATTCATTTAGGTGGACAAGTAGTTGGTACATATGAGATGACCATATCAATGAACTCTGCGTATGCTTCTCTTGATATAAGGGTAAAAAATCTAATAATAATCTCTATGGTTTTTCTTATTTTATTAATTATCAGTTTTCTTTATTTATTGAGAATATTTGTTATTAAACCTATCACAATTTTTAGAAATGCCGCAAATATAATTGGCAAAGGTAATTTAGATACAAAAATAAAAATCAAATCAAAAGATGAGATCATGGAACTTGCTGGCGCATTTAACAAGATGACAGACGATTTAAAAAAATCAAGAGAAGAGATAGAGAACTATAGTAAAACACTCGAAGCCCAAGTTAATGATAGAACCATAGAACTAGAAAAATCCAAAGAAGAGTTGTTCTATCTTAATAAAGAGCTTGAAAAGAAAGTTCTGGAGAGAACAGCTGAAGTTCAACATCTTCTCAAACAGAAAGATGATTTTATCGGTCAACTTGGTCATGACCTTAAGAACCCATTGACACCACTTGTTGGTTTGCTGCCTCTGCTGAGAGATAAAGAAAAAGATCCTAGTATCAAAGAGCAGCTAGATGTTATTATTAGTAATGTTAATTATATGAAAGACTTGGTTGTAAAGATTTTACAACTAGCACGTCTAAATTCCCCAAGCATAAAATTCGATATGGGGGATTTGGATATCTCAAAAGAGATTGGCGATATTATATCAAGCCAACAATTTTTCTTTAAAGAAAACAATTTCTTAGTGGAAAATAAAATCGAAGAGGATATACATGTTAAGGCAGATAAAATGAGAGTTGAAGAACTTATTAAAAATCTTTTTACTAATGCCGTTAAATATACTTTGGATGAAAAAGGCACCATTGTTATTGATGCTGAGGAAAAAAATGGTTTCGTTACAATATCTATCAAAGATACAGGTATTGGTATGACTCCTGAGGAAATCAATCGTATTTTTGATGAGTTTTATAAAGCTGATGAATCTAGGCATGAGATGGATAGCAGTGGTCTTGGTCTATCTATTTGCAAACGTATAGTTGAAAGACATGGTGGTCGTATTTGGGCAGAGAGCAATGGAAAAGGCAAAGGCTCAACTTTTCGTTTTACCCTAAAACTATCTGAGGATAAATGAAAACTTAATTAATAAAATCATGTATACTAAAGGCGGATAAAATGGTTAAAAAAATTATGGTGGTAGATGACGACCCAAGTATAATTTATACTGTTAAACATGGTTTGGAGGCATTAGATTCTGATTTTAAGATTGTGGGTGCTAACAGTGGGGAGCAATGTATTAAATTGCTAAAGAGTAATGAGACTCCCGATATTATACTCCTTGATATTATGATGCCCGGTATGACTGGCTGGGAAACAATAAATAAGATTAAACAGGATGATTCATGGAAAAATATCCCAGTGATTTTTCTAACTGCGAGAACAGATAGAATTGCTAAAGATGCAGGTAGTTTTTTAGCTGAGGATTATATAGAAAAACCTTTTCAGATACAGGATATTAAACAGAGGATTGACAAGATTTTGATGTCAAAATCCCGTAAGAAAAATATTTTTGATGTCTGAAGAGATTTTATACGCCTTCTGCGTAGTAGCCTTCTTTGTCGTATGATATATTCATTTCTTCTTTGATTAATTCTGCGAGTCTTTTTATCCCTTCTCTTATTACATCGTCGTCTGAATACGAAAAGTTCAAGCGCATGGAGTTGTAGTTGCTTGCATCAGGGTAGAATGCATCTCCTACTACATAGGCGACTTTTTTTGCTACCGCTCTTTTGAACATCAGCCGTGTGTTTAAGTTTTTCGGCAGGGTTGCCCATAGGAACATTCCGCCGTGAGGTACCGTCCATTCTACTCCCTTCGGGAAGTATTTTTCTAGCGCCTCTATCATTACGTCTCGTTTGTGTTTGTATAGTTTTTTAATTTGTTCAATTTGTTTTTCCAGGTATCCGCCCTTTATGTATTCGTAGGCTACATATTGGGAGAACACGTTTGAACATAGATCTATGGATTGTTTTGCTATTGCGAATTTGTTTATGATTTCTTCTGATGCAATTATCCAAGCTAGTCTAAAACCTGGGGCGAGAACTTTTGAGAATGTTCCGATGTAGACTACTCTGCCTTTTGTGTCTAACGATTTAATTGGAGGCAGAACATCCCCTTCGAAAATCAGCTCACTGTATGGGTCGTCTTCGATGATAATGAAATCATACTCCGATGCGATTTCCAATAACTCTTTACGGTGTTCTAGTGAGATAGATTCTCCTGATGGGTTCTGGTAGGTGGCTACTGTGTACAGGAACTTCGGTGTTATGCCTGTTTTGTGTAATCTTTTAAGGTTTCTGCGCAGTGATTCTATGTCTATTCCTTCATCATTCATCGGGATGCATTCGCAGTTTCCTTGGTATGCATGGAATGCTTGCAGTGCGCCTAAGTATGTCGGTGCGCTTGTGATGTAAGTGTCGCCTGGGTCTAAGAAATTAAATGCTGCAAGGGAAAGAGCTTGTTGTGCTCCGCTTGTTATGAGTATGTCATGTATCTGGCAGCTTATGCCCTTTTTTTGTTTCATTCTCTCTGCAAGAACACCTCTTAGAAGAGGCAATCCTTCTGTTGTACCATATTGTAAAGCATTTGTGATATTGGTTTCAAACACTTTCTCTATACATTCATGAATGATTTCCACTGGAAAAGCATCTGGGTTTGGTAAACCTCCTGCGAGTGAGATAAAACCAGGGCTCTGCGTTAGTTTCAGTAATTCTCTTATTTCAGATGATTTTAGTGATTTTGATCTCGTTGAGAATAACCGGTCGTAGTTTACAACCATAATTTACACCTGGTAACCGGTATCTTTTCATCTATATTAAAATTTGGTGCTATACTTAAAATAGTATTATGTAAACAAAAGATTTTATGGTTGAGATGATATCTCATTTAACTCTTCAAACTTTCCTGTTTCTTTATTTTTTCTTACATTATCCCAGTTGAAATACCGTCCATTCATTGATACGTACACTCCTGGTGGTAGTACTTGTACGAAAGCCAATGAACTACCAAGGTTAAACAAACCATCTGAACTACCAAACTTATATGGAATCATTGCACCTGTTAAAACAACAGTTTTATCTTTGATTG
>JBFYMH010000099.1:0-5373 GCA_041305005.1 Thermoplasmatales archaeon
ATTGAAACTAACACAAAAGTAGTTATTCTAAACAAATAAGAGACGAGGTTGGTTGTTAAGCCTGCAGAGAGATGACCAAAAGTTAATCAACACCCAAGATCCTAAGGGGAGTCTGATTCTAAAGGTAAGATTTTGATGAATAACAACATAAAATGTCAGTTTCTTGGTGGTAGCAGCCAGATAGGTAGTTTATCCTTGGTCCTAGAGATGGACAATATGAAGCTATTGTTTGAGTACGGTATGTCTCCTACCAAACCACCTAGTTATCCGCTTCCTCCGCCACCAGTAGACTTGGCGCTGCTATCTCATGCTCATCTAGATCACTCTGGTATGATACCTTGGTTGTGTTCTAGGAATGATCTTAATGTTTTTGCAACTGAGCTTACAGCAACAATCGGTGATTTGTTGTTTAAAGATTCTATAAAGATTGCTAAGATGGATGGTTACTCAATTCCTTTTGATAGAAACGATATAAAAGAGGCTGAGCATAGTTTTGTAAACGTATCTGCATTCCAAAAAAGAAATATCGGGGAGGATGGTGAGGTTCGTTTCCATTCAGCAGGGCACATGCCAGGTTCTCTCATGTTTGAATTAACGGGTTCCCAGAAGGTTCTTTTCACAGGCGATATGAACGTTATTGATACTAGACTGGTGAAAGGCGCAAAACCAGTGAAATGTGACATATTATTCATTGAGGGCACATATGCTGGGAGGGAACATCCTGATCGAAATGAACTGGAAAAAGAGTTTCTGGATAAAATCGATGAGGTTGTGAGCAGAGGAGGCGTTGCTGTTATACCTGCTTTTGCTGTTTCACGAAGTCAAGAAATTCTTATGGTGCTGAAGAACTCCGGCTACAATATATGGTTTGATGGCATGGGTAAAAAGGTTACAAAAATGTTTTTGAAACACCGGGAAAACCTTAGAAATCCGTCTGATCTTAAAAAAGCATTCAACGATATTAATCTCGTACATTCAGATCATGGCAGGAAACTTGCGTTGAACTCTGAGGTTATACTGACGTCTAGTGGTATGATGGATGGCGGACCGGTTTTATGGTACATGAACAAATTAAAAGACGATAGGAAAAGCGCGGTTCTGTTAACAGGTTATCAGGTTGAAGGAACAAACGGTAGGCTTCTCATGGATAAACATAAACTGGATTTCTATGGTGTCAGTGAAAATGTCGAATGTGAGGTTAATCATTTTGATTTTTCAGCTCACGCGGGCCATAGTGCTCTTATAGAATTTGCTAAACAGTGCAACCCAAAAAAAATAGTTCTATTCCATAGTGATAACCGGGAAGTACTTATAGGGCCTATGTCTGATTTTGCAGAAGTTTGTACTCCAGGCAATGGGGAATTATTTACTTTGTAACAATTAAGATAATTTTTATAAATTGTAATTAATTAGGATTTGATTTAAAAACATGCACGGCTAAAAGGTGAAGATGTTAGATGGATGAGTTGACGCAGAGACAGACATATGATTTGAAGCGAAAAATTGAGGAGTTGAAATCATGCAGAGGCAGACATACAGAGTTAGTCTCTTTATATGTACCTCCAACAAAGCAAATTTTTGATGTTATGTCTTACCTTAGAAATGAGTATTCTCAGTCTCAGAATATTAAATCGAGAACAACGAAGAATAACGTGGTTTCTGCCATAGAGTCCATAATGAACCGGTTAAAACCTTTTAAGAAACCGCCAGAAAACGGTCTCGCTATTTTCGTTGGTCACAAAAGCGTTGGTAGCGATCAGACAGATATGGTGGCTTATGTGATAGAGCCCCCTAGACCTATTGTGACTTTTCTTTATAGATGTGATTCCACGTTTTATACTGAGCCTTTGGAGCAGATGTTTTCTGAGCAAGAAATCTATGGGCTTTTTTTGATGGATAGAAGAGAATGCACAATTGGTATGCTCCGTGGGAATCGTGTTGAATTTATTAGATATATGACTTCACAGGTGCCCGGTAAACACGGGCGAGGAGGACAATCTCAACGACGATTTGAACGAGCCACTGAAATTGCTGCCCATGAATGGTTTGTGAAATGTGGTGAGAGGGCCAGCGAAATATTTAGGGCAGAGGAAAAACTGAAAGGTGTTATTGTTGGAGGGTCTGGTCCAACTAAACAATATTTTGTTGACGAGGGTTATTTTCACTATGAGATTCAAAAGAAGATCATTGGTGTTTTTGATACAGGTTATACTGATGAATACGGTTTGAAGGAGCTTGTTGCTGCTGCGGCAGAAACCATGACTGATCTGAAAATCGCAAAAGAAAAGAAGATCATGAAGCAATTCCTTCAAGAAGTAACAAAAAACAACAAGAGTCTTGCTGTTTATGGTGAACCGCAGGTGCGTAAAGCTTTGGAGATGAGTGTCCTAAATAGTTTGTTACTTTCTGAGAATCTACGAAAATATAGGGTTAAAATTAAATGCCCTTCTTGTGGCTATAATGAGGAAAGGACACTTGATGAGGATGCTTTGAATAATTTTGTGAAACCTGCTTGTTCTCAATGTAATTCATCGATTCCAATGGAGATTGTTGAAAAATTAGATTTAATTGACGAACTGTCTGATTTCGCAGAGAGAACAGGTTGTAATGTTTATCTTATATCTAAGGATAGTGAGGAGGGCGACTCGCTTTTTGTGGCATTTGGTGGTATGGCAGGCATTCTGCGCTATTCATTAGATTTATAATAATATACTTATATAATTCTCCACTGTATCTATTTAAACCTATTATATATAAAATGGATATTGTTTGTACCGATAGTTTTATAAATAATATAAGATATTATTCTATTTGGTAATATACTATGTCATCAAGAGAAGATTTCAAATCATTTATACCAGCTAGTAAAAAAATTCCTGAACTAACCGTAAAAGCTGTCATAGTTGGAGCTATCCTTGCGGTTATTCTTGGTGCAGCAAACGCATATCTAGGTATGTACGCGGGTATGACAGTATCAGCTGTTATTCCTGGTGCAGTTATGGCCTTTGCGTTCTTGAAGCCTCTTAAAGGAACCATACTTGAGGTAAACCTTGGTATGATGGGTGCTGCTGCTGGAGAAGCACTTGCAGCTGGGGTTATTTTCACCATACCTGCTCTTGTTCTTATAGGTGCTTGGAGTGATGTTCATTGGTTTGAGACAACAGTAATTGCTTTCCTTGGCGGTACCCTTGGTGTTCTATGGATGGTGCCTCTTAGACGTGCTATGATCATCAAAACAGATTTACCTTTCCCTGAGGGGGTAGCAGTTGCCGCAGTGTTAACAACCACGGTTGGTGGCGAATCTTCAGAGAAAGCCAAGAAAGATGGAAGTAAAGTTAGTGGTATCTGGCTTGTTATTGGTGTTCTTGTTGCTGCTTTATTTAAATTTGGTCAGGTTGCACTTAACATGTTCAGTGGTGCGATTCAGGGTATAACTAACATAGGTAAATACAACATTGGTGGGGGCGAAAAATCAGGGGTTTTCTATGGTGGAATGGCAGCCTCACCTGCTTTGCTTGGTGTTGGTTGGATCATTGGACCAAAGATTGCTGCTTTTGTTTTCGTTGGGGGTTTACTCGGGTGGGTTATACTTGCTCCTCTCATAGCACTAGCCACAGGTTTACCAACTCCTATTAGCCCAGGTGATATATCTGACGCACTTGCTTTTGGAAACGGTAATTTTGATATAGGTTCTCAAATTTGGGGTTTCTTCCAAATATGGGGACATTACATTAGATACATTGGTGTCGGTGCAATGGTGGTCGGTGGTCTATATACAATATTCAGACTCAGAAAGAACCTTGCCAGTGGAATTAAAGAAGCAGTTCAAGGTATAAGGGGCGGGCAGGGTGCAGCTAAAAAAAGGACAGATACAGATCTAAACATTAAACTCGTATTCATTTTAATTGGTATACTTGTTATCCCCATTTCCATAATTTATGGTATGATATCGGGCCTATGGATTGTTTCTATTATAATGGCTGTTTTTGCTGTATTCTTTGCATTTATAGCTAGTGCAATAGCTGGTTACATGGCAGGTATACTAGGCTCTTCAAATAACCCGATATCTGGTGTTACTGTTTCAGTACTACTAATTACTTCATTAATACTACTCGGTTTTGGTTTAACTGGTAACATTGGTGCATACGGCGTTGCTATTCTGATAGCTGCTGTTATTTGTTGTGCCGCAGCCATATCTGGAGATGTTTTGCAATCAATGACCTGTGGTCAAATGATTGGCGCAACACCAAAGAACCAGCAGATTGCTGAACTTATAGGTGTAGCATGTGCAGCCCCAATACTAGCACTAATTATCCAAGCTCTTCATCAAGCGTATACGATAGGCAGCCCAAATCTACCAGCACCACAAGCTTTCCTTATGCAGGGAATTGTGCAGGGCGTTCTTGGCGGAGAAATGGTTTGGCCATTTGTAGTCGCAGGCATGGTGCTTGCATTTGTTCTGATCTTGATAGGTTTACCAGTTCTACCAGTTGCTATTGGTATATATTTACCATTCACTTTGAGTACACCCATATTCCTAGGGGGTATAGTCAGATACGCCACAGATAAGGTCATCGCTAAGAAATATGGTTCAGCTTCTGAAGAAGAGATCAGTGATTGGGATTTGGCGATTAAACAAACCGACGTTAAACCAAAAGAAAAGATTATAAGAACAGGACTTCTTCTCACCGCGGGAATGATCGCTGGAGAGGCCCTAATGGGTGTTTGTGTAGCATTCCTAATCATTGGTGGTATAAATCTTTCATTGTTCGATTACCCACCGATACTACCGAGCATACTGGTGTTTGCATTCATAGCGATTCTCCTAGCATACATCCCGCTGAGAGAAATATATGCGAAAAAACAAGAATAGAGCTAGACTACCAACTATCGAAGAATTCCTACAGTATGTACCAAGGCGATTAGACTTCGAATGGTACATAGAAGATGATCTTGTTAGAATAAAAGTACCGAAGTTCAAAAGCAACTTCGGTAAATCTTTTTGTAATTTTGTAAAAAAAGAGAACATGTTTGTTGCCAATCTTGACAAAATAGGTTCTTTGATTTGGAAAAACTGTGATGGGAAAAATAATGTTAAACATATACTAGATATTATAACAAAAGAGTTCCCAGATCAAAAGGATACTGATCAAAGGTTATTCTTGTTCCTCCAGCAAATGAAAGCATTGCATTACATTGATTACTAAGCAACTCACTTTTCTAAAAGATGCGCTTTTTTAACTAGCATTATACCATTATCTCTTTTCCATTCTTTTGATGCCTCATCTATAACAAGTCTTTTTTTGAACAACGGACAGTCTAAAACCAGGGTTTCAAACTCACCACCCTCACCAGCGATGTTTATTTTGTGTT
>JBFYMH010000100.1:0-7933 GCA_041305005.1 Thermoplasmatales archaeon
ATGATATCACAGCGAAAGCAAAAGATACAAATAATCTTGAAAGTGCTTGGTCAGATCAGTTAACAATAGAAATTTCTGGGAACGAACCACCAAGCATACCCGATATATCTGGTCCATCAAAGGGAAAACCAGGAACAAGCTACAAGTTCGATTTCGTATCGACAGATTCTGAAAGCGACGAAATCTATTATTATGTGGATTGGGGAGATGGAACCTACAGCGAATGGCTTGGACCGTATGCATCTGGTGCTACGGCAAGTGCATCTCATATGTGGTCAACAAAAGCAACATATTTAATAAAAGCGAAGGCAAAAGACCAAAATGGTGCTGAGAGTGATTGGGGAACATTCCAGTTCAGCACGCCAAGAACTGTATCATTTAACACACTTATGAAAATCTTGGAGAGATACCCTCACGCATTTCCAATACTGCGGCATTTACTAGGACTGTAAACAATTAAAACAAAATAAAATCTATCTTTCTTTTTTTATTTCTATTAACATCACATTAGCTGGTAATGGAGCTGGTGAGTTGATTTTTAAAATCAGCTATAAGAAAACGTACTAATAATTCTAACTTATAATCACGGATGCTTAATCCACCATGCATTATGTTTAACACTATATTGGCGAGTTTATCGTTTTTACTTGCAAGTTTAACAAGATATTCTATATTGCCCCTGTAAGCAGGCAAACGAAGAAACTCACATATATCTTTACCAAAATCGTTCATCCATTTTTTTTGATAAGACGACAAAAACATTTCACTTGTATTCTCCTTCTCTAGCGACTCAGCGATGACATCTGCGGCTATTTGGCCAGATGACATTGCGTAATAAATACCCTCTCCACTCAATGGATTTAAAAAACCAGCAGCGTCCCCACACAAAAGGGCTCTATCAGAATAAGTTTTTTTAAGAGGACCTATATGCAAAGCACCACCTTTGCATTTCCCGACGTTGAGATCATCTGGTATCATCTTAGCTTTCTTAAGAGTCTTTATATATTCCTTGTAAACATGGGACAGATTTGTTTTAGATTCTGATGGCTCAACATCAGGGCTTATCTTACCAACACCTATATTCAAATGTTGTTTTTTAGGAAAAACCCACCCATAGCCAAGCATATTCTGAAATTTTAGATGTATCGAACACATTTTTTCATTGCCAAAAAAACTATGCATGGTTTCCTCACCTAGATCATATTCCTGAAACATACAAACCCCGATCATCCTACCCTCCGGAGGTATTAGGCCAAGTTTTTTCGCGATAACGCTCCAAACACCATCTGCACCAACAACAAGTTCTGCGTTCACCTCTTGTTTATCATCTAGAATAAGTTTTACCTTGTCTTTTGATACTTTTATCTCTTCGACATTTTTACCATCGATAAGATTAGCACCATTATCGACAGCTATTTCGACAAGTTTGTTATCAAATTTTTCTCTGAGAACCATGCCGGTCATGGGTTCATCTTTTTTTAGAACTGCTCTATATTTTAAAGATGGAGAAAAAGCGTAACCACCATATGAATATGATTCGATAAAATCTTCATTTTTTATGTATGGAAATCTTCGCCAAACATGAAATGGCAAACCTCCACCACATGGTTTGTCCCTTGGGAATTTGCTTTTATCCAATAGGATAACTTTTATTCCTTTTTCTGCCAAATATTTTGCAGCAGTTGAACCAGCAGGACCAGCACCTACAACAGCCACATCATATTTCATGGTCGTAAAACCACCAGTTTGATATAAATTAAAAAAGCCACTAAGTATATAAATTTTTTAGAGAGAATATATAAGATTGTTTCTTTGCTAATCAGTTTATATAAACGTTCGTGCTTGATCGGTCAAACCCTCGTATTAATTCAATTTTTGGGAAATCTTCGGGTGGCAACCAACCGTGCAACGGGTACACTATATCTGGTAGAAATTTTTTTATATTTGTTGACAACTGAGTTACAATATGCTCCTCGCCGAAATGTTTTCTACTGATTTCGTAAGTTTTTTTCTGCGTAGTGTATTCATCTAAAAAACCGAGTGTGTGTATGTACTCATGAAGTAAAACATGAAAGATATATGGTTTCAACAAATTTTTGTTTGTCTGTATGATTCTTCTTAGCGGGGTTTTATTGACTACTATTATATTGGACGATATCGGATAATATGCACCAACGAAACCATCTAATGAAGCGCCTAGTTCTTGTAGCCCTAGCATCAATCCAGCCCGGGATTTTCCTTCATTTTTGCGTACAGCTTCTTTTACTGTTTCAAAGATTTCAATTAATTCTTGTTTTACGTTATTGTCTATACAATTTTCTTTCATTTAATTAATATGTAATTCACAATTGTTAATAATCTTTTCTATAACTTGCATTTACATCAATAAGACCAAACGGTGGATCATCACCCTCTTTTTCTGAGTTAAAATCGACCACACGGCATGTAGTTCCCGATGTTCACCTAAAAGGTGATTGCGGCATAACTTGTCTGCAGATATGTCCAAAATACGCATATTTTAACAACCACAACTATAGATACGAAAAAGTTAGTTGAATATAATCAAAAAACAATCATTTAATTTCATCTATCATCATAAGAATCTGATTATCTTTAAAACCGCGCTGTTGAATAGCACCGCTCGGGCATGTACTCACACATGTGCCACAGCCTTGGCATAACCCCTCATTAACCTTTGCGTGAGTAACCATTTTATTGTTTATTTCCTCATTTACAGAGTCAATTGCATTGTATGGACAAATTTTGATGCACATCTTGCATCCGCTGCATAGATTCTCGTCAACAAAAGCAACATTTGGCTCTGCTTTAAGCTTGGGTTTTGAAAGTATAGTTGCAGCACGTGCAGCAGCAGCCTGAGCCTGATAAATAGATTCACCAATGAATTTTGGGATGTGACAGTTTCCTGCAACGAAGACTCCACGTGTTGAGAAATCAACTGGTCTTAGTTTAACATGCGCCTCAAGGAAGAAACCATCATCGTTCACTGGTACTTTTAACATTTTTCCAACCACGGGGTTATCCGGGTTTGGTTGCAGTCCAGTTGAAAGAATTAGATGATCCGCTGGAATCTTAAGATTTTCTTTAAGCATAGGTTCATAGATTTTTACTGTGAAACCATTTTTTGTATCAATCTCTGGTTTTTTCTCTGGATCATATTGGAGGAACATGACGCCTTTTTCTCGTGCATCTTTGTAGAATTTTTCTTTGAATGCATATGTCATTAGGTCACGATAAAGTATGAAAACCTCCGCTTTTGGGTTTAATTCTTTTATTTTTATAGAGTTTTTCACGGCTTGCATACAACAAATACGACTACAGTATTCTCTTTTATCATCACGTGATTCAACACATTGTATCATTACGAAGGCTTCGCCGTCTCTGACATCGTTTTTCGTGCTTTCACTCAATATTTTTTCTAATTCTGACTGTGTTACCACACGTGAGTCTTTACCATAATGGTAAGAATTTGGTTTGTATTCATCTGCACCTATTGTAACAACAATAACACCATGAGAAAATTTTATTGATTCTTTGGGTGTTTTAATCTCAGATTCGTAGTTTCCAACATATCCGTTAAGTGTCTTCAAATGAGAACTTGTGTAAACTTTTATTTTGCTGTGTTTTTGTATTTTATCAATTACATCGTTTAGGATACGTGGTATATCTATTCCTTCAACAGTGTAGTAAACTTTACGTAAGTAGCCACCCAGCACAGGCTCTTTTTCAACCAGTACCGTCTCATATCCCTGATCTGCTAGTGATAAAGCAGCGGTCATACCAGCTATGCCACCACCGAGTACCAATGCTTTTTGTACAACCGGTATCTCTGCCTCTTGTATTGGCTGCAGCAGTCTTGTTTTTGCGACTGCCATGCCTATTAGTTTTTTTGCTTTCTCTGTTGCTTTTGCTGGTTCGTTCATGTGAACCCAAGAGCATTGCTCACGGATATTTGTCATCTCCAAGAGATACGGGTTCAGTCCAGCATCCCTAAGGCTTTTCTGGAACAAAGGTTCATGTGTTCTAGGTGTACATGCAGCAACAACAATACGATTTAGATTGTGTTTTTTGATAGCATCCACAATTTTTTTCTGAGTATCCTCTGAGCATGTGTATATGTTTGCCTCTGCAAAAGCAACATTTTTCAGCGATTGAGTATGTTTTACAAGTTCGGGTACATCAAGATAGCCACCAATGTTTATTCCACAGTGACAAATGAAAACACCAATGCGTGGTTCCTCAGATGATACATCTCTTTCTTTTGGGTATTGTTTTTCTTTTACAAGCGTACCTTTTGCATCTTTCAAAAGCGCAGCTGCGTTAGCTGCCGCAGCTGATGCCTGCATTACAGATTCTGGTATAGCCTGTGGTTCTAAGAATGAACCTGCAGCGTAAATACCTGGTTTTAAAAAAACTGGATCATCTGGGTTTGTGCGCACAAAACCAAATTCGTTTACATCAAAACCTAACTTGTCAATTAGCTCGTTTTTTCTTTCAGCAGCACCACATAAACCAACAGATAACACAACTAAGTTGAACGTCTCCTCTTGTAGTTCACCGGCATCATCTTCGTATTTTATTATCAGATCATTTGTTTTTGGATCCTCTATTATTTCTGATATGCGTGATCTTATGTATTTTAATCCCTGCTCTTTTTTTGCTCTGTTTATGTATTTGTCAAAATCTTTACCATAAGAGCGGACATCGATATAGAAAACAGTTGGCTCGATATCAGCTGAATGCTCTTTTGCTATAATCGCTTCTTTTGCTGTGTACATGCAGCACATAGCAGAACAATAATCATGGTTTATTGATGCATCACGTGACCCAACACAATGAACCCATGCAATCTTCTTCGGGTGTTTCTGGTCACTTGGTCTTATTATTTTACCCTGGGTTGGACCAGATGCCGACAATACTCGCTCAAACTCTATACTAGTTAGAACATTCTTGTATTTCTTGTATCCGAACTCTGTTTTTATAACAGGATCAAAAGGTTGCGAACCAGCTGCTATTATAACAGCTCCTACGTTAAGAGCCAGTTGTTCTGATTTGTCATCATGGTTGATAGCACCGGGTTTACATTCTTTTACGCACCGCATGCAATCAATGCAACCACGGTGTTTGCCATCGCCTTCTTTGTCAATAACGTAAGCATTTGGTATTGCTTGTGGAAACGGTTTGTATATTGCTTTTCGTTTAGTAAGACCATATTCAAAAGCATTCGGGAGCGAAATCGGGCAAACAGCTTCGCAGCTACCACAAGAGGTACATTTCTCAAGATCCACATATCTAGGTTTTTTTAAAACATTAAGTGTGAAATTACCTGGTTTGCCCTCAATTCCTTGTACCTCAGCATTTGTATAAATCTCTATATTTTCATGTCGAGCGCAATCAACTAGTTTAGGTGATAAAATACACATTGAACAATCATTTGTTGGAAATGTTTTGTCAAGCTGTGCCATTACACCACCGATTGTTGGTGTTTTTTCTAGAACATAGACTTTGAATCCCATGTCAGCTAGATCGAGTGCTGCTTGGACACCAGCTATGCCGCCGCCAACAACTGCAACCGATCCAACAACATCAGTTTTTTTTGTCATAGTAACCTACTTTGTTTTTCTATGGTATCCTTCTTTTATTGCAATGCTTTTGATTGCGTTCATTAACTTGGGTATTTCAACACCTTGTGGGCATTGTGTGAGGCAGCGATGATGAGAAGAACAAATTTCAACAAATTTATTTGAGAAAACAGGTTCTTTCATGCCCAGTAAAACATTTTTTATCACCTTACGTGGCGAATACAATGAGTCAAGTTCTCTCTCAGGGCAACCAGCTGTACATGTTCCACATGAGAAACATTCGTACAATTCTTTACCTGATTCGTTTTTAGTTATCTTGTATTTGAAATCCATATCAAGATATTTATTCGCCTTCTGACCTGTAACATCTTCGCTTTGCTCCTCAAGCAATCTCTCGTTTCTCACAGCGTTCATAACGCCTTTCACGTTCACTTTTTGTGGACATTTTTCTAGGCATCGGTAATGCGCACTGCAAATCCAGAAAAATTCGCTTGATAAAACCTCGTCTTTCAAACCAAGTAAGGCCTTTCTAATAATCACACGTGGGTTCCATTCTGGTTTTACGTCCATCTCAGGGCAACGAGCAGTACAAGCACCGCACGCGAAACATTTCAATATACCTTCTCCACCTTCTTCTTTTGCAATTTGGAATTTGAAGTTATGATCAAGTTTTCTTGAATCAATACTACTCATACTATTTTTCTCCAACCTCAGTAAACTCATCTTCTTTGTAAACAATCATAGGTATCTTTTCTTTCAAATCCTTACCAGGATTGTATTCGAATTCTTTCTGCGCGTTCTCAGCAACTGGTATGAAAACATCCATTAGTGGTATCTCATTTGGGCATGCCTGCTCGCACAGACCACATTCAACACATGATAGTATCATATGGTTCATACGCCCAAGCTGGAATAACAACGAGTCGTTTGGCATTTTAACCAAACCTTTGTTTTCTGCTTTACGCAAAAACTTGTACGCCTCTGCATCAAAAACCGATGAATCAAACAAACATTCTCTGCAGTAACAAATCGGACAAGCATGACGGCAGTTGTGACAGTTAACACATTTGTCAAAGAAATCAGCCAGTTTTTCAATTCCTTTTATATCGCCTTTTTCTTTCAGAAACTCTTCGCGTTTCTTTTGTTTTTCTTCGCGGATTTCTTTTACTGCTTTTTCACGGTTTTTATTATCTTTCTCATCTTCTAACTTCAAAGACTCGATGATATTTTTTCCTATTTCTGTATGTGCTTCAATCAAAACCTCTTTTTCAACATCTGAACCATATAAACCAATTACTATGTCGGCGTTTGTTGGAATCGGATCTTTACATACCCTGCAAGCAGTTCGCAGGTGTTTTTCAACTTCATCATTCTTCTTTGTGAAAGACTCAAGTAAAAGTTCTGTCTGTTTTTTCTTAACATGAAAATCAGCATATGTGTTTATAGGAAATGTGCCGAGGCAGTCAACGCCTATTATAACAATGTTGTCTAGTTTTGCTTGGTTTAGTTTTGCTAATTCAATAAGAGCGCGGATCTGACACGGGTGCATAACAACACCAATGGTTTTTGGTGAGCCCTGGATCTTTGTAATTTTTGAAACTATTTTTGCTGTAGAAGCTGGTATTATCGGAGCGATTACATCAGAGTGTAGTTTTTTTGCATCGGATATCAAAACAGGGAAAGCAACCTTCTTGGATGGGGTTGATTGCTGAACCAACAGCTCATGTATTTTACCTGATTCAAGCAAATGTCTAAGGAATTCGTTTATTGAACCTACAACGTCGTTGTCTTTAACTTTAATAATTTTATGCGACATTTTTTCATCCTCCTAGATGTTCCAGTGTTTGGCTATCGGATTTGGACCAAGTTTTTTTATGGCATCAGTCATATCTCTCATTGTGTCAGCGAACTTCTGCCCCTCTGAAGCCGATATCCATCTAAGCCAGACTCTTTCTTTTTCAAGCCCCAGTGTTTCCAGTATGCTGTTTAGTAAAACCATGCGCCTCCTAGCCTTGTAGTTACCATCTATGTAGTGGCAATCACCGGGGTGACAACCACCAACAAATACACCATCAGCACCTTCTAGCAAAGCACGTAAAATATACATGGAATCAACAGAGCCTGAACACATAACACGGATTATGCGAACATTTGGTGGATACTGTATACGACTGGTACCCGCTAGATCAGCTCCTGCATATGAGCACCAGTTGCATAGGAATCCTACAATCTTAGGTTCAAATTCTTCTTTTTTATGCTCCTTTTTTTCTTCACTCATATTTTTCACTCCAAACAAGCATCAATCCTAGAAACACTCTGACGTTTAGTAAATG
>JBFYMH010000101.1:0-2717 GCA_041305005.1 Thermoplasmatales archaeon
AATATGATGTAGAAGGGTAGGATAAAACCTAAAGCAACTGCGAGTGATGCATAAAAACCAACTACTCCTCCATTCCATGCAAGGTCTGGCCAAAAACCTGTGAGTTGAGGTCTTAATTGCTCAAATATATTCTGTAAATTTTCTGACAACCATCCGCCAAACAAAGAGATGAAACCAAGAATCGCAAGCATAATGACGAATAAAAGAACGTATCCGCCGATGCTGTGCATACTTAATGTATCTAGACGTTCACCCCAAGATGGTTTCTGCGGTTGCTCATGTATCTGAATTTCCCCTGCTATTTTTGCAGCGGTAGCGTAACGCTCAGAAGCCACTACCGTTGCACATGGTTCTTTGTGTATTTGTTCTATCTCTTGAGAAAAATTTCGCGCCAATTTGATTAGATCTGGTGCTTTTTTTTCTATTATTTTTGTTATTTCTAAATCTTCTTCTAAAAGTTTTATCGCAGTCCAACGCAATGGATAACCTATGTCAGTTTGTTTAAGTATCTCTTCGATTTTTTCTATCCTTTTTTCAATCTCTGAACCATATCTAACTCTTGGTTTTTTAACGGTTGTTTTTTGGTTAACTAGTTTTAGTGATTCGTCAACGGCTTCATGTACCCCAATTCCTTTTGTAGCAACTGTTTGGACAACGGGGATCCCGATAATATCACTGAGAAGTTGATAATTTATAACTATCCCTTTTTTCTTAGCAACATCGATAAGGTTTACAGCAAGAACTAGTGGTATCTGCATTTCTAATAATTGGAGAGTGAAAAAAAGATTCCTCTCCAGTGCCGTAGCATCAACAACGTTTACTACTACATCTGGATGTCCTAGCGCTATATATTCTCTAGATACTAACTCTTCTTGGGAATAGGTTGATAAAGAATATATGCCGGGGAGGTCAATAACTCTAATTCTTTTATCATGGTGAACTAATATTCCTTCTGCTTTTTCTACGGTTTTACCAGGCCAGTTACCAATAATCTGTCCAAGACCTGTTAATTGGTTGAATATTACGCTTTTTCCTACATTTGCATTTCCAGCGAGCGCTATAGTGAGATCTGGTTTTTCCATTTAGTTTTCCTCTAGTTGTATAAAAATCTTATCAGCAATACCCTTTCCGATAATGATTTTGCATCCTCTAACACAAACCTCAATTGGTCCCTTTAACGGCGCCCCACGTATAAGAGATACACTTGTTCCGTTAGTTAAGCCAAGATCGCAGAGTCGTTGAACAACATTTCTTCCACCCCGGACAAATTCAACTTTTCCTTTTTCACCTGGTTTCAAGCTTGTTATTGGGACAATTTTTTGTTTACGTTTCTCTTGGCTTGAAATATCTTTAGATATGCATTCGTTACAGTTGTTTACATCAATATTACATGGTGGTATTGGTGATCCATGTGGGCATTCAGTTGGTACACCTAACGTTTTACATAACGCTTGTTCTGTTTCATCGGTTATTACATGCTCCATTTTACAGGCCTGATCGTGAACATGTTCCTTTGGTATATGTAGAACTTTATCAAGGAAAACCTCTAGAAGTCTATGTTTTCGTTTGATTCTAGTAACTAGGTTTTCTCCTTTCTTTGTTAGAGATGCACCCTGGTAAGGTTCGTATTTTACAAGCCCGTCACGATCCATGCGTTGTAAAACTTCTGTTACACTAGCTGGTGCATTGTGCAATCTTTTTGCGATCTCTGTTGTTTTTGCTTTACCTTCCAGTCCAGCAATATCATATATTGCTTCCAGATATTCTTCAATTTGTTCCTGCGGCATAAAATCTCACAATATATAGTATATTGTATTATTAAGAATATAAATATTTCGGTTGACCTAAATTTTAGTTTTCGTATGAAGTATTTCACCAAAAAGATCCTTTATAACGATTAGTAGCTGGACAACCAAAACATCGGTTCTCAGAATATGCCTGGCATGTTTTATATTCCACGCCACAGGGAGGTTTATTCAAGGATCTTTCAACAATCTTGATCGGCATAATAAAATCCTTTATACTTGATATTATAATGTTAAAATCCGCGCTTTGCACATCTTTATCCGGGCGTATCCGACAATCAATTATTGATTCAAGAGACGCCAAATCCTCTCCAGCGAATAACAACATTAAGTTTTCACTCCCAGATACAACAAAACCATTTAAAAAGAAGGGACAGTTTCGAAACATATTCAAAATCTTTGTAGTATTAGTCGTTCTTACCATTACCTTTGCAAGATATATTCCCACCTTGTTGATATTTGCTCCAGTAATCTGTTCTATTATTCCTCTTTCTTTTAATTTTTTTATACGCATTGCTACTGAAGGTTGAGAGAGTTTGACTATTTTGGCAATCTCTTCTTGAGACATGTCTTGTTTATCATGAAGTAAAGAAATTATTTTTTTATCTTTATCATCTAACATATTTTTTGTTTGTTGCATTTTTTACCTCATTAAAACGAATATATTATCAGCAATATTTACTATCTATATTAACTTTAGCTATAAAAAATAGGCGAAAATGGTTTTTTTGACAATAATTATTGTGGCAATGTTTATAATCAAATGCCCATGTATGTACATATCATGAGTAAAAATAATGAAAGGGAGGTGAAATAGAAAATGCCTGGTGGCGACAGAACAGGACCTTGGGGACTTGGACCTAGAACCGGACGAGCAGCAGGATACTGCAGCGGATACAACATGCCTGGTTA